>CAZLOO010000014.1:0-17234 GCA_964561055.1 uncultured Halobacteriales archaeon | reverse complement strand
CGGAGTACACCGACGCGCTGGCCGAGACCGACCACTACCGGGACTGGTACGCCCGGACCATCGAGCCGACCCTCACCGTCTCCCGGGAGGTCGGCAACTGGTACACCGGGTCGGTCCACCTCGCCCGGGTCGCCGGCCTGCTGGAGGCCGCGGAGGAGGGGGTCGACCTGACCGGAGACCGACTGCTGGTGGCCTCCTACGGGAGCGGCGCGCAGGCGGAGATCCACGCCGAGACCATCCAGGACGGCTGGCGCGAGGAGGTAACGGCCATCAACATCACCGACCGGGTCGCCGACCGGACGCCGATCACCTTCGAGCAGTACGAGGCGATCCACGACGTCCACAACCGTGACGAGGAGACCGACATGGAGCCGCTGACCACCCCCCACGGGGAGTTTGCCTTCGACGGGTGGGGACGGATGGGCGAACGGAAGTACACCTACGTCGAGTAGCCCGGGCCCGACGCGGCGGGGTTACGGCCGTCAGGGTAAGCCGCCGAGTCCATCGAGGGTTTCCTCGAGGGGGAGCGTCGTCGTCGCCAGCGAGTAGCCGTCGATCCGGGCCAGGTCGGCCGCGTGTTCCCAGACCGCCGACTCCTCGAGTCCGTGGAGGACAACAGCGTTTGGCGTCGGTGTAACCACGCGCAGGGCAACCAGCGGTGACTCGCCGCGGGTGATCCCGGTGAACACCAGTGCACGGTTGGTGCTCTGGCCGTACAGCTGGTAGAACTCGTCGCTGGAGAGGCGCTGGATGGCGCGGACCGAGTCGATGACGGTGTGGCCGGCGACCGTATCGCGGTCCCCGCGGACCAGTTCGGTTGCGTCGATGGCGTCGTAGTACCGCTCGAGCGGGACGTTCGCCGGGTACTCCCGGAGGTCGTGGACGACGTCGCTGTCGAAGCCCGCCGAGAGGACGCGCGCGTGCTGGCGGAGCTTCGAGCCGCCGCGGCGCTCGTCGATGTCGAGCACCGCGTCGACCGTCCGGCGAACGACCCCGACCCCGGGGTTTTCACGCCGGCCGCTCTCGTAGTCCGAAACGACAGAGGGGGAGACGCCGAGTTCCTCGGCGAGGGCGGTCTGTGCGACCTCGAAGTCGGTGCGCCACTTCCGCAGTGTCGCACCCGGCTCCTCGCTCAGCGTCACCTCGCCGGCGATCTTCTCGGCCAACTGTGCCCGCGGCCCGCGTGTCATGTCAGCTGTCATGGGGGAGCCGGACAAAAGGGCATCGAAACCCCTATCGACAGACGACGAATCGCCGCCAGGGCGCCGACACGGCCACACCGACAGCCGACTTACTCGACACCGCCGACGCCGCTGGCGGCCTCCGAGAGGTCGTAGGGGTCCACCTCGATACCGAGTTCAGTCAGGGCAGCCTCCATGTGTTCTTCCTTCGCGTAGTCGGCGCCCGCGCTCTCGCGGTGGCGCTGGGCGGCGACGAGCACGTCCGCGCGACGGTCCTCCGGGATATCGTACTTGTCGGCGGCGAGTTCGATCGTCAGGCCGTCGTTGTCCCGGGTGTACAGCGAGTGAAAGACCCCGCGGTCGAACTCGTTGTAGCCGCGGTCGTCGGCCTCCAGTGCTGCCTTTACCTCCTGGAAGCGCTCTGGGTCGACACTAAAGGCGAGGTGGTGGACGCCCCCGGTGTCGGTCTGCTGTGGCCGGCGGTTCGAGGGCCGGTCGTCGCTGACGAAGAAGGTGAGTATCCGGCCGTCACCCGTGTCCAGAAAGAGGTGGGTCTGGTCGGGGTCGTCGAGGTTGGGCTGGCGCAGCACGACCCGCATCCCCAGCAGGTCGCGGTAGAAGTCGAGCACCGACTCGGCGTTCGACCCCCAGATGGTGACGTGGTCCATGCCAGTTGTGTGTGTCGGGCTGTCCGGGAGGCTGTCGTCGACAGGCACGTCGCTCATACCAGTTGTAAGGGGCGGACGGGCAAGTAGTTGTGCTCAAGTGGTACGTCCGTCACCCTCCTGTCAGCCCGAGAACCGTTTCGCGGGTCACCCCTCCCAGTAGGCAACCTCGTCGTCCTCGGCGAAGTAGGCGTGGAAATCCCGGCCACTCCGTCCACCCGGTGGGGCGCCGACGAACACCCCCACCTTGTCCATCTCCGGATACATCGTCACGTCGGGTTCGGCCATCGTCGAGACGGCCAGATACCGGAGCGGGGTCTCGCTGTCGTTGACCACGCGGTGCCCGCCGGACTCGTCGGCGGGCAGGGTCACGTAGTCACCCGGCTGTAACGGGTGTTCGCCGTCCGCCGCGCGAAGGGTTCCCTCGCCGGCCAGCACGTAGATGGCCTCCTCGTTTGCGGTGTGGTAGTGGTACGGCCAGGAGCGGTTGCCCGGCGGGAGTTCGTACAGGCTACAGCCGATGTCCTCGGCGCCGACGGCGTCGGCCAGTTGCTTGCGCCGGAAACGTGCCTCCTCGTGGTCGTACTCGGTCCAGTCGAGGTCGTCCTCGTTGGTCTTTTGCACGGGGTCAGCAGTGTCCGAGCCGACAAAAATCCTGCCGGTGTCGGCGGGCACCGCGGGGCGCCGGGGTGCACGCGAGGCGCCGGGTCGCTGTCACGGAATTAGCAGACTTTTCCGGTGGCCGCCACAAGCGGCTGTATGGAGGCCGCAGTATTCCGTGGCGAGCGCGATATCCGAGTCGAGGAGGTCCCCGACCCGACGGTCGACGCCCCGACCGACGCCGTTGTCCGCGTCACCCACACCGCTGTCTGTGGGTCCGACCTCTGGTTTTACCGCGGCCAGCGTGACTACAACGTCGGCGACCCGGTCGGTCACGAGCCGATGGGTATCGTCGAGGCTGTCGGCGACGACGTGACGAGTGTCCGGCCGGGCGACCGCGTCCTCGCACCCTTCGCGATCAGCTGTGGGGAGTGTGAGTTCTGCCGGAAAGGGCTCCACACCTCCTGTGTCCACGGTGATACGTGGGCGGGAAACCAGGACGGCGCGCAGGCAGAGCTGGTACGGGCACCGTACGCCGACGGGACACTGGTACAGGTGCCGGACCGGTACGCCGACGACGAAGGTGTGCTGCGGTCGTTGCTCCCGCTGACGGATGTCATGTGTACCGGCCATCACGCCGCGGTCAGTGCCGGTGTCGAGGCGGGTGACACGGCGGTCGTCGTCGGCGACGGCGCCGTGGGGCTGTGTGGTGTCCTCGCCGCCCGGCGTCTCGGGGCCGAGCGTGTCGTGGCGATGGGACACCACGAGGACCGCCTGGCGCTGGCCGAGACATTCGGTGCGACCGAGACAGTGAGCGCCCGCGGTGAGGCGGGGGTTGAGACGGCGACGGCGCTCACCGACGGCGGCGCGAACCACGTTCTCGAGTGTGTCGGCGCGGCCAGTTCGATGGAGACGGCGGTCGGGGTCGCACGGGACGGCGGAACGGTCGGGTACGTCGGCGTCCCACAGGGTGTCAGTGACGCCGCCTTCCTCGACACGGCGTTCGGCAAGAACGTCACAATCGCGGGCGGGGTCGCCCCCGTCAGGGCGTACATCGAGGACCTGATGGCGGACGTGCTTCAGGGGACACTCGACCCGTCGCCCGTCTTCACACAGACGGTCGACCTTGGCAACGTGCCCGAGGGGTACCGTGCGATGGACGAGCGTGATGCGGTGAAGGTGCTCGTCCGGGTCTGATACTGTCGGACAGAACATTTCGCACCCCACGTCCGACGGAGAGGGCCGAAACTGCAGGATTTCGGGCCACTGCACGACACCGGTCTTCACGTACTTCTGTCCGGCAGTATGAGGACGACCGCTCCGCAATCACTAAACGCCGGCCGTTCCTCCGTTCACTCAATGGATTGGACGGAGCGGTACCGGCCCTCGTCGCTCTCGGAGCTCCGGGGCAACGACACGGCCCGCGACGAGGTGCGGGAGTGGGCCGAGCAGTGGGCCGAACACGGCGAGGCCGCCGTGTTGCACGGCCCACCGGGCATCGGGAAGACCTCGGCGGCACACGCACTCGCGTCGGATATGGGGTGGCCGACGATCGAACTCAACGCCTCGGACTCCCGGACCGCGGACGTTATCGAGCGGGTTGCGGGCGAGGCCGCGAGGTCGGGGACGCTGAGTGCCGGCGAGACCGGTCGACGGCTGGTGGTCATCGACGAGGCCGACAACCTCCACGGCAACGTCGACCGCGGCGGGAGCCGGGCGATCACGGAACTGGTAAACGAGGCCAGCCAGCCGGTCGTCCTGATCGCAAACGACTACTACGAGATGTCGAACACCCTCCGGAGCGCCTGCCGGGAGGTCGAGTTCCGGCCGGTCTCCGCCCGGTCGATCGTCCCGGTCCTGCGGGACATCTGCCGGAAGGAGGCTGTCGAGTTCGAGAGCGAGGCACTGGAGACACTCGCCCAGCAGAACAGCGGCGACCTCCGCGGGGCGGTCAAGGACCTGCAGGCGCTGGCCGAGGGTCGGGACCGGCTCGCGGCCGAGGACGTGGTGACCGGCGAGCGCGACACCACCGAGGGTGTGTTCGACTTCCTCGACACCGTGATAAAGGAGGCCGGCCCACAGGAGGCCCTGGAGGCCTCCTACGACGTCGACGAGACGCCGGACGACCTCATCAACTGGGTCGAGGACAACATGCCAAAGGACTACGAGGGCACGGAACTGGCGGCGGCCTACGGCTTCCTGGCGAACGCCGACCGGTGGCTCGGGCGGGTGCGAGCGACCCAGGACTACAGCTTCTGGCGGTACGCCGGCGACAACATGACCGCCGGTGTGGCGGCCGCCCGCCGCGAGCCGAAAGGCGGGTGGACCCGCTACGGCCCGCCCAGCTACTGGTCGAAGCTGGGGCGGACGCGGGGCACACGCGACACGCGTGATTACGTCGCCCGGCAGGTCGCCGCCACGAACGGTGTCTCGGCGGGGACCGCCCGCCGGGAGCTGATGCCGCGTCTGTCGGTCATGACCCACCACTGCAAGAACCGCGAACTGACGGTGGCGATGGCCGCCCGCTACGACCTGGCGGCCGAACACGTCGCCTTTGTCACCGGCAGCGGCGAGGACACGAACAAGGTCCAGTCCATCGTCGAGGACGCCCAGCGGCTCCGGGAGGAGGCTGCTGTCGAGGGCTCCGAGGGCGCCTTCGAGGGTGCCAGTGCGGGCGACCTCTCCGCGGACGACACCGACGGGGAGGAGGGGGCGGCCGCGGCGGAGTCCGACACCCCGGACCAGGCACAGTCCGACCGGGCGGAGGAGGCCGGCGAGTCCGGTGACGAGCAGTCAGGGCTGTCCGAGTTCATGTGAGCACCGCGGTAGCGTGTCGCGCCGGTCAGTCGCCGGCCGTGTGCGCGTCGCGCTCGGGGTCACCGGCGTTCGCGCCCGCCGTCTCGGGGTCCACGCTCGCGGCTGGGCCCCAGAAGGCGAGTGTCGTTGCGACCAGCAACCCGGTGAGGATCGTCAGCGCGGCGCCGTGGTGGGCCACCTGGGAGACGGCGCCGTAGTTGAAGACCGTGTTGGCGCCAAGCACCACCTGCACCGGGAGCACGGCGAGTGCGATACCCGTCGCGTACCGGATACGGCGGTCGAACCCGCCGCGCCAGGCGGCGAGAGCCGTCGCGAGGATCGCGAAGCCGGTCACCATGGCCAGCGCGCGGTGTGACCACTCGATGAAACACGGTAGGTCGGCCGGTAACAGACCGAGAAAGCCGTTCGTGCCGGGCCACTGGGCGTTACAGGCCAGTCCCGCGGCCGTCGCCTTCGTGTAGATCCCCACGAGGATCAGCGCGAAGGTCAGCCCAGCAGTGACTGCTGCGAGCGAGCGAAACGAGGGCCGTCTCATACTCCGCGCTCAGGACCGGACACATATCAACCCCACTCTTGTCGCCCGGCGCTGTCCGGTTTGTCTGCCGTCCCCGCGGGCGCCCGGGTCGTGCGGAGTTCGACAACCGGCGAAACCCCGTCCGATGGGCTTTTGCTACGGGGGCCGGTGTTGCCTGCATGGGACTGGACGAAGACGCTCTCGACTATCACCGGGAGGAGCCGCCCGGGAAACTCGAGATCTCGACAACAAAGCCGACAAACACGCAGCGAGACCTCAGTCTCGCATACTCGCCCGGGGTCGCGGCACCCTGCCGGGGGATCAGGGACAACCCCGAGGAGGCCTACACCTACACCGCAAAGGGGAATCTGGTTGGCGTGGTCTCGAACGGGTCGGCGGTGCTGGGCCTGGGCGATATCGGGCCGGAGGCCTCGAAGCCGGTCATGGAGGGGAAAGGCGTCCTCTTCAAGCGGTTTGCCGATATCGACGTCTTCGATATCGAGCTCGACCAGGACACCGCCGAGGAGATGGTGACCTCCGTCAAGGCGATGGGGCCGACCTTCGGCGGCATCAACCTGGAGGATATAACGGCCCCGGAGTGTTTCGAGGTCGAGGAGCGGCTCCGCGAGGAGATGGATATCCCCGTCTTTCACGACGACCAGCACGGCACGGCGATCATCTCCGGCGCCGCCCTGCTGAACGCCGTCGACATCAGCGACAAGGAGCTCGGAGACCTCGAGATCGTCTTCTCCGGCGCGGGCGCAAGCGCCATCGCGACCGCCCGGTTTTACGTCTCACTCGGCGCTACCAGGGAGAACATCACGATGTGTGACTCCGGGGGGATCATCACCGCCGAACGCGCCGCGACCGGCGACGTCAACGAGTTCAAACAGGAGTTCGCCCGCGACGTCCCCGAGGGAGGTCTCGACGAGGCCATGGCGGGTGCCGACGTCTTCGTCGGCCTCTCGGTCGGCGGCCTGGTCGACGAGGAGATGGTCCGGTCGATGGCCCCGAACCCGATCATCTTCGCGATGGCCAACCCCGACCCCGAGATCGGCTATTACGAGGCAAAGGAGGCCCGCGATGACACCGTGATCGTTGCCACCGGGCGCTCGGATTACCCGAATCAGGTCAACAACGTGCTTGGCTTCCCGTTCATCTTCCGTGGGGCACTCGACGCCCGCGCGACGGAGATCAACGAGGAGATGAAGGTGGCCGCCGCGGAGGCGCTGGCGACACTGTCCCGGGAGGACGTCCCCGACGCCGTGGTCAAGGCCTACGGCGACGAGCCCCTGCAGTTCGGCCCGGAGTACATCATCCCGAAGCCGCTGGACCCGCGGGTGCTGTTCGAGGTGGCGCCCGCTGTCGCCGAGGCGGCGATGGAGTCCGGTGCCGCCCGCCAGGAGCTCGACGTCGACCGGTATGTCGAGCGGCTGGAGGCGCGACTGGGCAAATCCCGCGAGATGATGCGAGTCGTCCTCAACAAGGCCAAAAGCGACCCCAAGCGGGTCGTGCTCGCCGAGGGCGACGACGAGAAGATGATTCGGGCGGCCTACCAGATGGTCGAGCAGGGGATCGCCAGACCGGTGCTGATTGGCGACCGCGACGACATCTGGGCAACCGCCGAGCGGTTGGGCCTGTCATTCGAGCCGGAGATCGTCGATCCCGAGGAGGGGAACTTGGAGGCCTACGCCGACCGGCTGTACGAGCTACGCAAGCGCAAGGGAGTCACCCGTCGGGAGGCCAGCGAACTCATCAAGGACGGTAACTACCTCGGCAGCGTGATGGTTGAGATGGGCGACGCTGACGCGATGCTGACGGGACTGATGCACCACTACCCTTCGGCGCTGCGCCCACCGCTGCAGGTGATCGGCACCACCACGGAGGCGGACTACGCCGCCGGGGTGTATATGCTGACGTTCAAGAACAAAGTGGTGTTCTGTGCCGACACCACAGTCAACCAGGACCCAACGACCGACCAGCTCTCGGAGATTGCGACTCATGCGGCGGCGTTGGCCCAGCGATTCAATGTCGACCCCCGGGTGGCGTTCCTGTCGTACTCAGACTTCGGAAGCGTCCGCAACGAGGGCACGGACAAGGTCCGGACAGCTGCCGAGCGGCTCCGTAACGACCCCGGCGTCGGATTTCCCGTGGACGGGGAGATGCAGGCCGACACCGCAGTCGTCGAGGAGATGCTGGAGGGGGAGTACGAGTTCTCCGAGCTGGACGAGCCTGCGAACGTACTCGTGTTCCCAAACCTGGAGGCGGGCAACATCGGCTACAAGCTGCTCCAGCGGCTCGGCGGCGCTGACGCCATCGGGCCGATGCTGGTCGGCATGGACAAGCCGGTTCACGTGCTTCAGCGCGGTGACGAGGTCAAGGACATCGTCAACCTTGCCGGGGTTGCCGTCGTGGACGCCCAGGAGGAGGAGTAGGCGTACCGGGGCGAGGGACCGTTGACCGTCCCGAACGGTGTGGATTTCTACAGGTCCAACGGCTTCGCTACGTCCCCCTGAAGCGTTCGACGCTGTCGACCCCTCCCGCGTCTATGCTGTCCCCTCGTCACGGAAGACTGGGTAACGCGTCTTGAACGAGCTCGATACCCTCGCTGTCGATACACACTGGTACTGGCAGGCGCGTGGCATCGCAGCTTTCGGTCCCGGGGCTCCGACACGAGAGGAGCTAAACACCCCGCTGCATCCAGCCGTCGTGTCCAATGTACCGTCCATGCCGACTCCCGGGGGGGTCAGCGGGCCGGACCGAACGGTAGCGTCAGCGCCGTTCGTCGCCGACGGCCGGCTCAGTCGTACATGCCGGCCTTCTCGGCCTTGTCGACGATAGCGCGAGCCATCTTGTTAGTCGCCTCGTCGACCATCTCCCCGTCGACGGACACTGCGCCGCGGCCCTCGGCCATCGCCTCCTCGTAGGCCTCGACGATGCGTTTCGCCTTGTCTGCCTCCTCCCGGGAGGGGGCGAACACTTCGTTTGCGATCTCGATCTGACTGGGGTGGATCGCCCACTTGCCGTCACAGCCCAGCATCGCCGCCCGCTCGCAGGAGTCACGGAACCCCTCTTCGTCCTCGATGGTGGCGTAGGGGCCGTCCAGGCAGGGGAGACCGGCACTCTTGGCGGCGTGGTTGCACCGCGACAGCGCGTAGTGCCAGTAGTGGCCGGGGTACTCCGGGAACTGGCCGATAGTCAGCCCCGCGGCGCCCATCGCGGCGGAGTAGTCCCCCGGCCCGAAAATAATGGAGTCCAGCCGATCGGAGGCGTGGGCGATCTCGTCCACGCGGTTCATTCCCTCTCCGTCCTCGATCTGGGGCTCTAGACCGATACCGCCCGCCTCCAGTCCGGCGTTGACCTCCACCTGCTGGAGCAGGTTCTCGACGGTGTGGACTTCGCTCGGGTGAGACACTTTCGGGACGATGATGTCGTCGATGTACTCGCCCACCTCCGTGACCACCTCGATGACGTCGTCGTACCACCACTTCGTGTCGACACCGTTCATCCGGTAGGAGAGCACCTTGTCGCTCCAGTCCTCCTCGCGGGCCGCGGTAATCAGCGGCTCGCGAGCGCTCTCCTTCTCGTCGGGCGCGACGCTGTCCTCTAGGTCGAGGAACACCTCATCGGCGGCGCTGTCGGCAGCGTTATGCATCATCCGCTCGTCGGTCGCCGGCGTCGCCAGCTGGGTCCGCCGGAGTGGGTCATCGTCGCTCATGCGTGCTTCCGTGTGACTGATACACGTCAATAGCTTTCGGTCTCGGAGATGCTGCAGCGCCAGGGGTTTATATTTCGGTCGCGCGAGCCCCGCGGCATGGAGTTGGGTACGACGACACCGACGGGCTGTACCGGCGAGTACGCTGTCCCTCCCGAGTCGATCCGCGAGTGGGCCCGCGGCGCCGATGATGCAGGGCTGGCAGGGCTGTGGCTCATCGACCATCTCGTCAAGCCGGACACCTACGTGACGAGCGTGCTCAACCCAATGGTGGCGCTATCCCACGCCGCCGCGGTCACGGAGTCGATCCCGCTCGGAACCTCCATCCTCTTGCTCCCGGTTCGGAGGGCGCCCACCACCGCCGAGGCAGCACTGTCTCTCCAGTACCTGGCCGAGCGGGACCTCACCCTTGGGCTCGGTGCGGGCTACGTCCCCGAGGAGTTCGAACTGACGGGCGTGCCCCGGCGCGAGCGGGGCCCCCGGCTCTCGGAGGGAATCGAGGTCCTTCAGGAACTGTTTGAGGGTGACGCCTCCTACGACGGCCGGTTCCACTCCTTCGAGGAGATTACTATCGACCCCGTTCCCGAGGACCCTCCGCGTATACTGGCGGGCGGGGCGTCCATCTGGACGGACGGGGATCTGCCGGTACCGATGCTGGACCGCATTGTCGGCTCCGACGGTTGGATCGCGCCGCCGATGGACCCGGAGCGTGCGGCCGAGGACTGGGCAACCATCGCCGACTACGCCCGCGAGAAGGGGGTGGATCCAGAGGGCCTGGACCGGGTGGCGCTCAGCTACACTCACGTCGTCGACACCGACGACCGGGAGCGTGCCCATGAGGAGCAGGCCGCGGTCTTCTCGGAGTTCTTCAGCCCGGATCGGGGGTTCGAGCACGCCCGCGAGAGCTGCCTGGTCGGCACCCTTGACGACATCCACGATCGGCTGGCCCGCTACGAGGAGGCCGGCTTCGACCAGGTGATTGCCGGCCCCGCGGCTCACGAGCCCGCGGACTTGGAGCGTCAGATGGAGCTGTTGAGTTGGGAGGTTGCGGGGAGCTGGTAGCCACCGCCGGCAGACGCAGACGAGCCAGGCCGGGAAAGCGCCACAGCGGCGCCCGTGGGAGCCGTCTCGCGGACAGCGGCGACCGGCTGCCGGCAGGGGTGTTCCCTTGGTGAGGAGGAGTCATGTGGCTCCAGCCTCTCCAAGCAGTATGGACGACCCTCGCTGTCGGCGCTGCGGGCGGGCCCTGCGAACCGGGCTGTACGTCTCCGGGCGGCGGGCCTGCTGTCTCAACGCCACCGGTATTGTCGGCTCCTGTCCGGAGCACGGCCCGCTTGGCCCACACGATGCCGTCGAGGGATGACGCGGGCACCCTCGTCGCGGGGCTTTTTACTCGGGCGGACGGGGGGCCGGCATGGGCCTACGCGAGACGGTACGGCGGGGCTACGACGCGCTGGGCGACCGGTACGCCCGCGAACGCGGAGACGACGACCACCTCGACCGTCTGCTCGACGGGCTCTCGAATCCCCGAGTACTCGACGCGGGCTGCGGCCCGGGGACGCCCGGAACCGACGCCGTTGAGCGGGTCATCGGGTTGGACCTCTCGCGCGAGCAGCTACGCCTCGCTCGCGAGCGCCACCCGGGAGCGGCCCGTATTCAGGGTGATCTGGGTGCGCTCCCGTTCCGCGAAGGGGCCTTCGACGCCATAGCCGCCTGCAACTCCCTGATTCACGTCCCGGTTGGGGACCATCCCACCGTCTACAGGGAATTCGCGCGGGTACTCCGCCGTGGCGGCCGGCTGCTGCTCACGGAGGGGACTGGCCGCTGGAGCGGAGAGAACCCGGACTGGCTCGGCGAGGAAGTCGTGATGGCGTGGGATATCGCCGGACGCGAGCCGACGCTGCGAGCGCTCGAGGATGCGGGCTTCGCGCTGCTGGACGAGTGGATCGTCGGCGACGACACCGCCGAAGACGACGGCGCCCGGACGCCCTACTTTCTCGCGCGGCTCGACGGCTAGTCCGTTTCGACAGCGACCAACTCGTCGCCGGCCTCTATCTCCTGTTCGTTCTCAGCGATCAGCTCGACGACCGTCCCGGCGACGTCCGCCTCCACCTCCTGGAAGTTCTTCATCACGCCGATGAGCCCGACCACGTCGCCCTCCTCAACGTCGTCACCCTCCTGGACGTACTCCTCCTCTTCAGGGTCCGGGCGGCGGTAGAACACCCCCGGCATCGTCGCGGTGATCGTCTTTCGTGTCATAGTGTCCGGCGCCGGGGGCCGTCCGATACGGCTCGCCCGGGTACACCTCCACGTGTTACCGCCTCTATTTAGTAGTTGACGAAGACCGGACTGGTCAGCGTCCCCACACCCTCTGCAGCGACCGACGGCGACCGGACGGCCCGGACTCGTCGTCGCGGGGAAGGTCTCAACTCCCGTATAAAAAACGGTAGCTATACGGTTCCCACGGCAGGAGGAGGAGGCATGTCGGCCAGTATCGAGCGCCAGGAGCTGCCGTCGCCCCGTTATGAATTCGGCGGCGACGACTACGTGTTCGTAGAGCTCGCTGAGGAGATGAGCTTCGACGCGAACTTCAAGGCCCAGGCGATCACGACGGAGATCCGCGACCGCGGAATCGACGGACTGGTTGAGGTCGCCCCTTCGAACGCCTCGTATCTCATCCAGTTCGACCCCGGGGTGCTCAGCCCCCACGAACTGATAGAGGAGCTGAAAGCAGTCGAGCAGGAGATCGATCTATCGGACTACCAGTGGGAGGCGGAGGTGTACGAGATCCCCGTCCTCTACAACGATCCCTGGACCCACGAGACGGTGATGAACTTCCGGGACCGCCACCAGGACCCCGACTCGACGGACCTGGAGTACTCCGCCCGCATCAACGGCTTCGACTCCGCCGAGGCGTTCATCGAGCACCACGCCGGCGCCCCACACATGGTGACGATGGTGGGCTTCGTTCCGGGACTGCCGTTCTGCTTCCAGATGGTACCTCGCGACCGCCAGGTGGAGGTGCCCAAGTACGTCCAGCCCCGCACGAACACCCCCTCGCGGGCGATCGGTTTCGGCGGCGCGTTCACCGCCATCTACCCGGTTACGGGCGCCGGCGGTTACCAGCTGTACGGCCGCACCCCCGTCGAGGTGCTGGACGTCGACCAGGAACTGGCGGACTTCGAGGAATCGATGGTGCTGCCCGACCCGGGTGACATCCTGAACTTCCGGCGGATCGACCGTGCGGAGTACGACGCCATCCGCGAGGAGGTCGAGGACGGCTCCTACCGATACACGCGGGGAAGCGTAGAGTTCCTCCCCGGGGAGTTCTTCGAGGACCCCGACGGCTACAACGAGCGGCTTCTGGAGGTGGTAGAATGATCCAGGTGCTCGATACCGGCGTTTCGACGACCGTCCAAGACACCGGCCGGTATGGCCACTATCACATCGGAATGCCACCCTCGGGCGCGCTCGACCAGTTCGCCCACCGGGCGGCAAACTACCTCGTCGGCAACGACGCGGACGCCGCTACCCTGGAAATGACATACCAGGGGCCGGACCTGCTGTTCGAGGAGGATGCCGTCGTTGCGGTGACCGGCGCGGACATGTCTCCCACCCTGGAGGGCGAGCCGATACCGACCTGGACCGCAGTGGAGGTTGAGGCGGGGGCCACCCTCTCCCTGCAGTTCGCTACCGAGGGGGTGCGATCGTACCTCGCGGTCGCCGGCGGCATTGACGTGGAGCCGGTGATGGGGAGCCGCTCGACGTACACGCTGATCGGCATCGGCGGCTTCGAGGGTCGCGCGCTCGAGCCGGACGACCGCCTGCCGGTCGGGGACGCGGGCGACCGCTCGGGCGTGGTCGGCAACAGCGTCGACGAGTCGCACTGGCCAGACTACGGCGACAACACCATCCGGGTGGTGATGGGTCTGTGTGCATACCGGCTCTCCGAGGACGGCCGCGAGCGGTTCCTCGGCGCCGACTGGAAGGTGTCCGACGAGTCTGACCGTGTGGGCTATCGCTTCGAGGGACCGGACATCCAGGACATGTTCGTCGAGCGTGAGCAGCCGTTCGGCGCCGGCCCGGACGTCACCAACGTTGTCGACCTGGGTTACCCGGTGGGGTCGATCCAGATGGCCGGCCAGCCCATCGCGCTCACCCGGGACGCGGTAACCGGCGGCGGCTACGCGACGGTCGCCACCGTTATCAGCCCGGACCGGGACGCCCTCTCGCAGTGTCGGGTCCACAGCACGGTGAGCTTCGAGTCGGTCGACGTCGACGAGGCCTTGGAGGTCCGGGCCGAACGCGACGCGACGCTTGAGGCGATCCGGGAGTCACTGTCCTGAACGGCCGACACGGTCAGTTATAAGCCCTGTCCGGCCCCGGGGCCTGCATGTTCGAGACGCTGTTGGTCGCGAACCGCGGGGAGATCGCCGTCCGGGTGATGCAGGCCGCCCGTGAACTCGGGGTGGAGACGGTGGCGGTGTACAGCGACGCCGACGAGGGTGCGAAGCACGTCCGCCAGGCCGACCGCGCCGAGCACGTCGGCGGCTCCGTCGCCGCGAAGAGCTATCTCGACGGGAAAGCCATCGTCGATGCGGCCCGCCGGTCGGGAGCGGACGCCATCCACCCCGGCTACGGGTTCCTCGCCGAGAACGAGGAGTTCGCCCGGCGCGTCGAGGAGTCCGAGGTCGCCTGGGTCGGCCCGCCGGCCGACGTGATGGCGGACTTCGGTGAGAAGACGAAGGCACGGCGGATCATGAGCGCGGCCGGCGTCCCGGTCGTCCCGGGCACGGAGGACCCTGTCGAGAGCGCCGACGCGGTCCGGGCGTTCGCTGACGAGCACGGCTATCCCGTCGCTATCAAGGCCGACGGTGGCGGCGGCGGCCGCGGCCTGAAGGTCGTCGAGGAGCCCGGGGGCGTGGCTGACGCCTTCCAGGATGCGAAACGTGAGGGGGAGGCGTACTTCGACAACGACGCGGTGTATGTCGAGCGGTTCCTTGAGGACCCCCGTCACGTGGAGGTGCAGGTCATCGCCGACACCCACGGCAACGTCCGACACCTGTACGAGCGGGACTGCTCGGTCCAGCGTCGCCAGCAGAAACTCATCGAGGAGACCCCTTCGCCGTCGCTTGACCCCGAGACTCGTGAGGAGCTGTGTGAGGCTGCCGCCACCGGGGTCGGCGAGGCCGGCTATATCAACGCCGGCACGGTCGAGTTCCTCTACGAGGACGGGGAGTTCTACTTCATCGAGGTGAACGCCCGCATCCAAGTCGAGCACACCGTCTCAGAGGCGGTCACCGGCATCGACATCGTGAAGGAGCAGCTCCGGGTGGCCGCCGGCGAGGAACTCTCCTTCGACCAGTCGGCAGTCGAACCGCGGGGTGCGGCCATGGAATTCCGCATCAACGCCGAGGATCCTCGTCAGGAGTTCAGCCCTACGCCTGGCACCCTGGAGACCTACCGGCCGCCGACGGGGATGGGCGTGCGCGTCGACGACGGCGTCGACCAGGGTGACCGGGTGAGCCCGTTCTACGATTCACTGGTGGGGAAGCTGATCGTCACCGCGCGGGACCGCGAGGAGCTGTTGGCCCGGGCCGAGCGAGCGCTCCGCGGGACCGACATTGAGGGCATCGCGACCACCATCCCGTTTCACCTGGCGGTGCTCGCCGACGACACTTTCCAAGAGAACGAGCACACCACGAAGTACCTCGACCGGCAGTTCGAAGGGCTGGCGCCCGAGTCGGCGGACGACCCGGAGGCCGGAACCAAGGCCGAGGAGTAGCGCGGCCCCGGGTGGCGATCAGACCAGTTCGTCCAGCCGGGAGAGTTCGATGCCCTCCTCGTCGAGGCGTTCGTGGACCGCCTCCAGCAGCTCCACAGAGTTGGGACCGTCGCCGTGAATGCAGATGGTCGAGGCGGGGATGTCAACCATGCTGCCGTCGACGGCCTCGACCTCCCCGCGGGTGGCGATACTGACGACCCGGTCGGCGACCAGCTCAGGGTCCTTCGGTTTCTTCTCCTTCTCGATGATCACCGTCCGGTCGGGGCTGTAGTCCAAGTCCACGTACCCCTCGAACACCGCGTTCAGGTCGTCGAACTCCCCGGCAACGTCGTAGATGTTCGTATCCGTGGCGATGTAGATCAGCTCCGGGTCGACCTCAAGCACCGCTTCCATTACCGCCCGACAGTGCTCGGGCGACTCCGACAGCATCGAGTACATCGCCCCGTGGGGTTTGACGTGCTGGACCTCGGCACCGTGGCGTTCGGCGAATCCCTTTAGCGCGCCCAGCTGGTAGACGACGTAATCCCGTACCTCCTCGGGGGTGGCATCCATCGTCCGACGGCCGAAGCCCATCATGTCCGGCAGGCCTGGATGGATGCCGACGCCGACGTCGTGCTCGACGGCGAGTTCGACGGTCTCGCGCATCACGTGGGGGTCACCCGCGTGGAAGCCGCCGGCGATGTTTGCGGAGGTGATGTACGGCATTACCTCCTCGTCGCGCCCCATAGTGTAGTTGCCGAAGCTCTCACCCATGTCGCAGTTGATGTCTATCGCTACCATGTGACAGCGCACTACGACCCCGCGGTATTTGATACCTCGCCTCGTGGGCCGCCGGGGGCGGGAAGCCCTCCGCTCCCGCCGGCCGGTCGCACTTCGGCGACGCCTCCGACCCCAAAGGCTAATACTCGTCCGTGGGCCCCGGACCGTGGATGAGGATCCTGGGAATCGACATCGGAGGCACGTTCACCGATCTCTACCTGGTGGACAATGACCGCGGCGAGCAGACCATCCATAAGGTGAGTACCACACCCAGTGACCCCTCGGAGGGGGCGCTGGACGGTGTCGAGCAGCTCTGTGCGATGGCCGACACCGATCCCGGCGACGTAGACCACGTCCTTCACGGCACCACCATCGCCACAAACGCCGTCATCGAGGGCGAGGGGGTCCGGACGGGGATGATTACGACCGAGAACTACCGGGACGTGGCCCACATCGGCCGCCACCAACGGCCACAGAACTACTCCATCCAGCAGGAGATCCCCTGGCAGGACCGGCCGCTGGTCGAGCGGCGCCACCGAAAGACCGTTCCCGAGCGGATCGGCCCCGATGGGGAGGAGTTGGTACCACTGGACGAGAAAGCCGTTCACGAGGCCGCTGCCGAGTTGCGCGAGGACGGCGTCGAGGCGGTGGCGGTCTGTTTCCTGTTTTCGTATCTGGACGACAGCCACGAGCGCCGCGCCGCCGAAATCGTCGAGGCGGTCCACCCGGAGGCGTACGTCACGACTTCCAGCGGCGTCTATCCGCAGTTCCGGGAGTTCGAGCGGTTCACCACCACCGCGATGAACGGCTACGTCGGGCCGACGGTAGCCGCCTACTTAGAGAGGTTCCGCTCGGGGCTGGCGGCGCTCGGCGTGGACGCCGACCTCCACGTGATGCAGTCGAACGGTGGCATCGCTACCGTCTCGATCGTGGCGGAGACGGCGGTATCGCTTCTGTTCTCCGGGCCCGCCGCGGGCGTGCTCGGGGGGCGCTGGCGGTCCGGCGCCACCACCGACGGCGAGCCGGACGCCATCACGCTGGACATGGGTGGCACCAGCGCCGACATCGGCATCGTCGCCGCCGGGGAGGCTGTCGAGGCTAACGCCCGCGAGACCTCCATCGGCGGCTACCCGGTGATGGTGCCAATGATCGACATCGAGACCATCGGCGCCGGTGGGGGCTCCGTCGCCTATGTCGA
>CAZLOO010000013.1:0-17874 GCA_964561055.1 uncultured Halobacteriales archaeon | reverse complement strand
TACACCGTCCGTGACCGCCGGCTGGCCGCTTCGCTGAGGGCGCTCCCCTACCGGGAGCCCCCGGTCGAAGCGGTCCCCCGGCACAGGGAGGGCCCGCTATTCGGCCCTCCCTCCCGGGAGATTGAGCGGTGCGCGACTGACGAGCCCCTGACGATCGTCTTCCGGACCCCGATCGGGGTCCGGGCGAGGTTTCCCGCTGACGGGGGAGCCTGTCACGTCACCTCCGAGGGTGGCTGGCCGCCGTCGAGACGACCATCGTACCTGTTGCCTGACTACAGCAGCCGCTGGACGTGCCCGGTAAACTGGTCGGGCACCGCCGCTCGGAGTGCGTCGCGGTCGGTCTCGCCGCCGGCGTTCACCAGGTACGCCCGGCCGCGGGTGTCGCCGTAGGCCCGCTGGAAGTCGTACACGAAGCCGTACACCGTGACGTTATCGGGCACCTCCGGCCGCTCGAGCAGGAACGCTATCTGCCGGTCGACGTTGTACTCGACGAGCTGATTCACCAAGCCAGCGGGGGCGTCGGGGTCCGCGTGCGCCAGACCGTCCTCCACGACTGGCACCAGCAGATCAACCCACTTCGCCACCCCCGGCGGGTAGTCGTTCTGCCCCCGGACCGCTGCCAGCGCCGCGGCCACCGCGCCACAGTCGGTGTGGCCAACCACCGCGACGACGTCGGTCCCCGTGTACACCAACGGGTACAGCACGCTCCCGTCGACGACCCGCCCGCCCTCGTGGTAGTCCCACGCCTGGTTGCCGATTGTGCTGGACGTGAACAGCCCCCCGGGCCGGTCGACGTCCCACATCCCCTCCTGGGCGACCCGCGAGTCCGAACAGCACACCGAGACGGCGGCGGGGTGCTGGCTGGTTAGAACGGCGTCGAAGTAGTCCTCGGGCAGGGAGTCGGTGTGGCGGGCGTTCCCTTCGAGCAATCGGTGCAGGGTGGACTCGGTCATGTCCCCCCCCTCGTCCTTCGGATGCTTGTAACGGTGGGGTCCGGCGAGGGGAGCAGTCGGCAGACGCCTCGACGGCGTCGGCAGGCGTGTTTTCTCCCTTTCCGAGCGGTCCGAGCGCGGACGGCTTCTGTTTAATACCCCCGGGACGGAAGCCGCCCTATGGTCGAGTTCCTCTCCCGTATGGAACTGCGCGAGCGGCTGGCGGGCGCATCGTTCGAACGCCCCCCAGCACTGGTCGCAAACGCCCACGTCACGGGGCTGGGGGTTGCCCGCGCGCTTGATGCTCACGGGGTACCCGTCATCGCCGTTGACCGCACTGATACCGGGGTCGCGCCACCCTCGACGGCGGTGGAATTCGCCGGCGCGGTCAGTTACCCGCTGGACGATCCCGAGGGGTTCCGGGCGGACCTGGCGGCGCTGGCAGACGCCGCCGGCTCGGAGCTCGTCGCCTTCGGCTGCATGGACGAGTGGGTCCACGGTCTCGCCGATACCGAACCGGAGGGGATTCGGCTCGCCTCAGCCGGAAAAGAGGCTATCGACGCCGTGCTCGACAAGTCCGCGCTGTACCGGCTGGCCGATGACCTCGGGGTGCCATACCCCGAAACGCGGTGGCTGGCCGACACCGACCCCGCCGCTGCCGCCGAGGACCTTGGCCTGCCGCTGGTGGTCAAGCCCGCGTTCAAACGGAAGTTCGAGGAGGCCGTCGGTACGAACGTTGTCGAGGTCGGAACCGTCGAGGCGATCCGGGACGTCGTCGCCCTCGCCGACGAGGCCGGCATCGAGGTGCTTGCCCAGGAGAAAGTGCCGGTCGCGCACGGCGAGGACGCCTCGCTGGCCTCCTACGTTCCGCCATCGGGGGTCGGAGACGCGCTGTCGGTGGTCGGCAACGCACGGCTCCGCCAGCCGCGGGGGTTCGGTACCTCCTGTGTTGTCGAAACCGCCGACCTCCCCGTCGTGGAGGAGCGCGCGCTGGCAGTCCTGGCAGAGACCGGCTACCACGGCATCAGCGAGGCGGAGTTCGTGTACGACGCGGACCGCGAGGCATACGTCCTGCTGGACGTCAACACCCGGCCGTGGAAGTGGATCGGCCTGCCGGTGGCTGCGGGCGCGAACTTGCCGGTAGCCGCCTACGTGGGGGCCGTCAACAAGGAAACCTCGAGCCGGGGGACCGAGGACGCCATGTGGGTGTCGCTGCCGGACTACCTACGCGGGCTGGCCGGCGGTACCCCGGACCTGCTTGACGCGTCCGAGTGGCACGCGTTCCTCTCGGGGTCCTTCGAGCGCCGGGGAGACCTCGTGACGGCGGTGTACCGCCCCTCCGATCCAGGGCCGGCCCATCGCCTGGTACGAAACGAGGTCGGCGGCGGGGAGTATTACTGCGCCTGCTGACCGCCGCCCTGCGCCCGTAGTGGATACCCTTCTCCTGACGGTCGGGGAGAGCACGGCCAGCAGTGACACGACGGGGACCGCCTGCGCCGCGCCGGTGTCGACGAGGGCGACCGGGTACGGGTCACCGACGAGGAGACGTATTCCTCTTTCCCGGAAGGTGTAACCGATCCACAGGCTGGTCAGCCGGTGGTCATCGGGAGCTCCGGGTCGTGGCCCCACTCGGCGAGCGAGCCGTCGTAGACGGCAACGTCTTCGACGCCGATTAGATGGAGCGCGAAGGCGACGCTGCTGGCCGCTATCGCACCGCCGCAATAAGTGATCACCCGGTCGCTGTCGGTTGCGCCGACGCCCGCGAACAGCCGGCGGAGCTCCTCGCGCGGGCGGTAGCGGGCGGTGTCGGCGTCGACGACACCGTCGTCGTCCCAGGAGGCCGGGACGTTGACGCTGGAGGGGATCCGCCCCGGACGACCGTATTTCACCGGTCCGTCGCCGACGTGGTCTTCGGACCGGAGGGCGTTCACCAAACAGCGGTCGCCGTCGTCGATGCTGGCTCGGACCTCCTCGCGATTGGCGATCAACTCCGGCCGCGGCTCGGGCGTGAACGTCGCTGACTCGTGCTCGGGCGGGTCGGTACTGAGCGGGCGATCCTCGGCGACCCAGGCCCGAAGGCCGCCGTTGAGGACGCCCGCGCTGTCGAAGCCGAACGCCCGCAACAGCCACCACAGCCGGGCGGCCCAGATGTTGCTGTCTGTGGTGTCGTACAGCACGACGCGGCTGTCGTCGCCGACGCCGAGGTCGCTCATCGCGGCCGCGAATTGCTCGGCGTCGGGCGCCTGCAGCCAGAAGTCGGGGTCCTCGGTCGCCGAGAACTTCGAGAGCAGGTCCGCGAACGCGCTGCCGGGGATGTGACCCTCCTCCCAGTCGTCGCGGCCGGATTCGGTGGTCACCGCGCCCGTTTCGCGGTCGATGTCGAGGTGCACCGTGCAGTCGAGCACCCGCAGATCAGGGGCGTCGAGCCGGTTGGCGAGCCACTCGGTGTCGACCAGCGGCGGCACGCTGTCGTCGGTCATCGATCATCCCTCGGGACGGGGGTGCCTTACAGGCTCGGGTACCGGGACGGTCCGCGCCGAACTCCACTGCGTCCACCTCACAGGGCTGCCGGCTGGAGCCTCTGTCGCGCGAACGACGGGGACTCTGTCGTTCGTGGCCCCCGGTTCAGAGCGGTCCCCCGGCGCCGGGACTGCTCCGGATATGTCGCTCGCAACGTCGAGCCGATTGCCGTTGGCGATCTTACTGGGACCGTGAGGGGACCGACCGGAACAACCACAGCAATCTTGATGTATACGGGTCGCCATTGGGGAGATCAAAAATAACGGCTGGAGGCACAGCCGGCGGTGCGCCTGTTCGACATATCCACGACCGGGGGACGGCCACAAGAGCAGGTAGGCCGCGAACTGTACCATCCCAGCGGTCGGGGACCCGCGCCTTTCAGGGCTCGGAGGATATCATTCCCCGAGGATGTCCTTCTGGAGGTTGACGTCGCCGGTGACGCTGTTACGCTCCAGCAGTATCGTGTCCGTCGCCCCCCAGCCGACGGTCACTGTCCCCTCGGGGGCGACGCGCTCCTTCGATTTCAGCTGGATCTCCTTGCCGCCGTTACCGTCGCCGACGGTGAGCACGACCTGGGTGCCTGAGCCGGACTGGTGAATGACGTCCTCGACGGTGGCGGTCAGCGTGTTGTCGTGGTTCTCGCCGAGTTTGAGGAACTGCGGGCGGACGGCGAAGGCCATCTCCTGGCCAACTACCTCCTCGGGCGCCGAGTGGAGGTTAGCCGTGCTCGCACGCAGCCGGCCGTAGTCGGTTTCCAGCACTGCCACCTCGTCGTCGCTCTCGATGTCGACGACCTCGCCGTAGAACACGTTAGAGTCGCCGACGAACGTGGCGACGAACGCGGTGTCGGGCTCGTTGTACACCTCTTCGACCGGCCCGGCGTGTTCTATCATCCCATCGTTCATCACGACGATGCGGGTCGCCAGCCGCATCGCCTGGGTCTGGTCGTGGGTGACGTAGACGAACGTGGTGTCCAACTCCCGATGGAGCCGCAGCAGCTCCCGCTCCATGCGCTTCTGGAGTTTGTAGTCCATGTCTCCCAGCGGCTCGTCCAGCAACAGCAGCTTCGGGCGCAACACCAGCGACCGGGCCAGCGCCACCCGCTGTTGCTGGCCGGCGGACAACTCCTTGGGGTTGCGGTCGAGCATCCCCTCCAGTTGCATCATCCCGACGACCTCCTCGACGCGCTCGTCGGCCTCCTGCTCGGGGAAATTAAGTCGCTTCAACCCGTAGCGGATGTTCTCCTCGACGGAGATGTGCGGGAACAGCTGGAAGTCCTGGAATACCAGCCCGATATCCCGCTCGTAGGTGGGGGCGTGGGTGATGTCCTGGCCGTCGAGTATCACCTGCCCCTCGGTCGGCTCGACCTTGCCGACCAGCGAGTGCAGCGTCGTCGACTTACCACAGCCCGAAGGGCCGATGATGACGAGGAAGTCGCCGTCCTTGGCCTCAAAGGAGATGTCGTCCACTGCGAGGGTACCGTCCGGGTAGATCTTCGTCAGGTTCCGTACCTGGAGGATGTCCTGGCTGTCCTCGTCGGGAACGTCCGCGGAGCCGGCCGTCGGCTGTTCGATGCCCGCCATCGTCACACCTCCACCAGGTCGTCAACGGTGACTGTCCCGGAGACGCTGAGCTGGCCGTAGCAGCTCCCATCGCCGGCGTCCCAGCCGACCGTCGTCTGCCCCTCGACGAAGTCCGCCGGGACGTTGCCCGGCACCACCGCCTGGAAGTCCCCACCGACACTATCGAGGGTAACGATGAACTCGGTCTCCTCGCCGGTGTAGGTCCGACCGGCGACGGTGCCCTGGAGCTGGTTGTCACGGTCCGCAGCCTCGTCGCCGACAGCGAGGTCCTCCGGGCGGACGACGACCATCGTCCGGTCGCCGACATCGGGGTCGCCGCGGGGGACCGCGCGGATCGGCCCGGCGGCGGTGTCGACGACCACCTCGCCGCCCTCGACGCGCTCGACGGTGCCGACCAGCTGGTTCGAGTCGCCGACGAACCGGGCGACGAACGCCGTCGCCGGGGAGCCGTACACTTCGTCCGGCGTACCGACCTGCTCGATCATCCCCTCGTTCATCACCACCAGCTTGTCCGCCAGCTTTAGCGCCTGGTCCTGGTTGTGGGTGATGTACACGAACGTGCTCTCCAACTCCCGATGGATGCGGCGCATCTCCAGCTCCATGCGCTTCTGGAGCTTGTAGTCCAGGTCCGCCAGCGGGTCGTCGAGCAGCATCATGTCGCATTGCCGGACGAGCTGTCGGGCCAGTTCCACGCGCTGTTGCTGGCCGCCGGACAGCTCCGAGGGGAAGCTGTCCCGGGTTTCCGAGATAGCCAGAAGCTCCAGCATCTCCGTAATACGGCGGTCGATTTCTGCCTCGTCCGGAGCCTCATCGCTGTGTTTGAGCCCAAAGGCGACGTTCTCCTCGACGGTCATGTGGGGGAACAGCCGCTCCTCGAAGTCCTGGAACACGAAGCCGATGTCCCGGTCCTCGACGGCTGTCCCGGCGACGTCGCGGCCGCCGATTGCGACCCGGCCGGCGTCGAACTCCAGCAGGCCGGCGATACACTTCAGCAGCGTCGACTTCCCGCTCCCGCTCGGCCCGACGATGACACAGAACTCGCCCGGCTCTATCTCCAGGTCGATCCCCCGGAGGACCTCCTCGTTGGCGAAGGTCTTCCGCAGGGAGTGGACCGAGAGGGCCAACTCCTCTACCGCCGTCGTACTCATGCCACCCTTTCGACCGAGATACCAGTTAACCCTTGTGCTACAATCACACGCGTAAGCCTTCTCTGCCGCGGTCAGTTACCGGTCATCACCGTACAGGGGACGTCCAGCGACAGCATCACCTCTTGGCTGATCGAGCCGAGAATGGCCTTCCCCGCCCGAGAGCGCCGGCGGGTGCCCAGGAACACGTGGTCGATGTCGTGGTCAGCCACGTACTTACTGATCGCCGTGGCGGGGTCGCCGACCTCGGCGGCGACGGTCAGCTCCACCCCCATCTCCTGGAGCACGTCCGCCGCCTCGCCGACGGCGCTGTTACGCCGGGCCATCTCTTCCGGCGGCGCGGAGTCGTACCCCATCTCTTCGAGCCAATCGTCGAACTCCGGCTCGGAGTACGCCCGGAACAGCGTCACGTCGGCGCCAACGCCGGCGGCCAGCTCTCCGGCGTGAGCCGCGACCGCTGAGGCGTCCATCCCGTCCTCGCTGATGGCGATCAGCAGGTGCCGTATCATCGTGTTGGTCGCTACCCCGAGGGGGGTACTAAGAGTGCCGCCTGCCTCGTGGTTCTCCCCAGGTCAGATGTCTTCCAGCAGCTCCGATTTCTTAGCCGCGAATTCCTCATCGGTCAATGCCCCACGCTCGTGGAGGTCCGCCAGCCGCTCCAGGCGCTCCAGGGGACCCTGCTTGGCAGTCCCGGGGCCGCCCGTGCCGCTGTGCTGCTTGACATAGCGGACAGCCGCCTCACAAGCTCCCGCCCCGTTCCCGGGATAGAAGTCGTACGCGACCTCGTTGGCCTCCAGGCGGAGGCGGCGGTCCGCACCGAGCGTCCGCAGGGTGGCACCCTCCAGATCAGCCAGCGGCACCGCCTCCGTGCTCACGCTGTCCCCGTAGGAGACGACCGCCAGCAGGCGCCGGTCGGTGAGCATCGCGTACACGCCCCCCTCAGGGGGTGCGCTTCGGCGACTGCGGGACGCCCCCTCGCCCTCCCCGCGGACGGTGTCGAACATGGTTCCCGCCAGCAGGTGGTGTAGCTGTTCGTCCGGCGCGAGTAGGTCCAGCAGGCGCCGGTCGCCGTCCACGACGCTCCCGAGGTGCCCGGGGTCGACGTCCCCTTCCGCGCGTGCCGCGACAGCCGCGGGGTCGCGCTCGTCCATGCCGAGACAGAGGGACGACCTCGGATTGAGGGTTTCGCCGTCGCGTCCGACCGGTGAGGGTTTTACCGGCCGGTCCTAACTCTACCCAATGCAACCGTGGGTGAGCCTCTTCTCTGGGGGAAAAGACTCCTCCTGGGCGCTGTACCGAGCGCTCGAGGCCGGCAGACCGGTCGAGCGACTCGTCACCGTCCACCCGGAAGGGGACTCGTACATGTACCACGTCCCGGCGACTGAGTTGGCCGGGCTGGCCGCCGAGAGCATCGGTATAGACCTCCTGGACGTTCGCCCAGGCGACCTCGGGGCCGCGGAGGCGACTGACTCCAGCGAGCAGGGGGACGCCGAACTCGCCCCCCTGGAGCGGGCGGTCGAGGGGCTGGCCGAGGAGTGGGGTGGCGTGGGCGGAGTGACCGCCGGCGCTGTCGCCTCGGAGTACCAGACTGAGCGGATCCGGGGAATGTGCGAGCGTCTCGAGGCGGAACTGTTCGCTCCCCTCTACGGGGCGGAACCGCGTGACCTCGCGGCGGCGATGCTGGACGCCGGCTTCGAGATACGCATCGTCCAGGTTGCGGCCGCCGGCCTCGACGAGTCTTGGCTCGGACGACGGCTCGACAGCGAGGCGCTCGCGGACCTCGAACGGCTCAACGACCGCTATGGCGTCCACTTGCTCGGCGAGGGCGGTGAGTTCGAGACGCTCGTCACTGACGCCCCGCATATGGACCGGCCGATCGAACTCGACTCCGAACCCGTTTGGGAGGGGTCGCGCGGGCACCTGCGGATCAGCGACGCCTGGTTAGGGTAACAGCAGCGCGCCGGCGCGGACGAACTCGTAGCTGTAGGCGTGGTTGAGGAGAAAGTACGCCGCCACGCCGAGGGTGAGGCTCACTGACCACACCGCCACGGCGACCTTGCCGACCTGGCGGTGGGTGTCCGGTATCTCCTCGGTCGTGTGGGTCAGCCCGACCGTGACGTTGTACACCACCAGCGGCACCGACAGTATCGACAGCACGATGTGGGTCCCCAGCATCGCCAGGTAACCGCCGTATGCCAGCGCCGGGCCGACGAACTCCTTGCGGCCGCCGCCACCGGTCTTCAGAAGGTACAACACGAGGAACACGACGATTAGTGAGAACGCCCCCATCATGGCGACACGGTGTTTGCGCACCTGTCCGGTGCGCACCCAGTAGTAGCCCGCCAGCAGGAGGCCGACAGTAACGCTGTTGATGAGGGCGATAGCATGGGACAGCAGGTTCACTGCCCCGAGGCCGATCTCCGGATAGATCGGCAGCCCCAGGTACAGCGTGCCGATTACCAGCGCATAGCCCGCGACGGTGACCACCGCAGTCCAGGCCCGGGGATGCTCCTTCACCGCCCCGGTGATCGTCCGGGGGGTCGCCGTTGCCATACGTGGCGTTGGCGGCGTGCGCTAATGGCCGCTTCGACTCCGGGGCGGCTACGCGTCTCCAGCCCGTGGCACCGCCAGCGCCCGCACCTCTGGAAGCCCCAGCGAGCGCGAGTGCCACCGGTCTTCGCCGCTGACCAGCACGACACCGTCCGCGGTCACCGCGTAGGTGCGCTCCCCGTGCCCGACGGCCGCTACCCGGCCCTCGATGGGGAGGTCCACCGACGCCCAGCCGTCGTCGGCGCGGGAGTAGAGCCGGTCAGCGGCGGCGTGGGCGCGCGTCCCGTCGCTGGCGACGACGCGGAAGTGGCCCTCCAGTCGCTCCATCCAGCCGTTGCCGAGCGCGAACAGCCCGCCCCTCGTCGCCGCCAGCGGGGTCCCCGCTGCCGACACGTCGAATGCGTCGTCTAGCCCCACCGGCCGGAGGCTATCGCCGACCTGGTACACCCCCGACTCCGCGGCCACAAGGTCGCCGTCGATGGCCCGCACCCCGGACAGATCACCGACGGTCGTCCACTCCAGGCCGTCGTAGCGGGCGACGACGCCCTCACCGGCTGCTAGCAGGTCTCTTCTGTCGAACCCCACCGCATCGGCGGCACCGAACCCCGTGACAGCGAAGCCGTCACCGTCGTCTAGGCGGACGTCTTCGCCGACGACCGCCACCTGGCCGCCACTGGCCGCGACGTCCCGCGCGGGTTCGCGGGTGAGCAGGCCGAACTCCCCGACCAGGTCGCCAGAACAGTCAACCCGGGCGAGGCCGGCGCCGCTGGCGACCAGCAGGGTGGTCGCCCCCGTGCGTTCCCCGTACACGCGCTTCTCGTCGATACTGCTCATGACGGCGGTGGGTGCCCCGACGGCAAAAGCGCGGCGGGCCTGCAAGCGACGGGATTTCCACCTGAGGGGGTGTCCATTGTGGCGCTCCGGTAGTACTCGCCACTGAGAGGGACTCTCCTGCCGGCCCTCCGATGTGCTCTTCCGAGCGCTGCCGACGTTTCTATATAGCGATATACGATTTACAGAGTCGTGCGCAATCCCTATGCCATCCCCCGAGCAACCGATACACGATGAAGGTGTTCGGCTCCAGCGGTGTGCGTGGGGTGACCAACGACTCGCTCACACCGGAGTTCGTGACTCGCGTGGCGATGGCCGCGGGGTCGACGCTCCGGGCGGACGGCGCCGACCGGGTTGCGCTCGGCCGGGACACCCGCCATACCGGGGAACTGTTTGCCGACGCGGCCGCAAGCGGGCTCGCCAGCGTGGGGTGCAGAGTTGACCGCCTGGGGCGGCTCCCGACGCCAGCGCTGCAGGCATACGCCGCGAGCGAGCGGGTACCGGCGGTGATGGTGACCGCGAGCCACAACCCGCCGGAGTACAACGGTATCAAGCTCATCGGCCCTGACGGTATCGAATTCAGTCGGCAGACCCTGGAACGTGTCGAGGATCGCCTGCTGGCCGACCGATTCGACCGGGTCGGATGGGCGGACACCGGAACGACGGCGCAGGTGGACGGGGTTTGTCGCTCTTACATCGAGGACGTCGTGGCTGCCACCGACCGCGAGCGGATTACGAACGCTGAGCTCACGGTCGCCATCGACCCCGGCCACGGCGCCGGCGCGCTCACCAGCCCGGCGGTGTTTCGTGAACTCGGCTGCGATGTGGTGACCGTCAACGGCGAGCCGGACGGTCGCTTCCCCGGCCGCGACCCGGAGCCGATCGAGGAGAACCTCTCCGATCTCCGTCGGTTGGTGCGGGCATCGGGCGCCGACCTCGGCATCGCTCACGATGGGGACGCCGACCGCGCCGTGTTCGTCGACGAGCGGGGCCGCCACGTGGAGGGCGACGCTGCGTTGGCAGCGCTAGCTGCGGCCGAACTGGTGCGCGACGACGTCGCGGTGTCGGCGGTGAACGTTTCACAGCGGCTGGTGGACGTGGTGACCGAGGCCGGGGCGAGCCTGGAGTTGACTCCCATTGGAAGCACGCACATCATCACCCGGGTCAGGGAACTCCAGGCCGAGGGCGAGCGAGTGCCGGTCGCCGGCGAGGGGAACGGCGGCGTGCTGTTCCCGGACTACCGGCTGGCCCGAGACGGCGCCTACACGGCCGCACGGCTGTGTGAACTGGTGGCCGACACTGCCGCCAGCCGGCTGGTTGAGCGGTACGATGGCTACGCCAACGTCCGGACAAACGTGCGCTACAGTGGTGACGCTGAGCGCGAGCGACTGGTGGCGGCCGCCGAGAGGGCCGTTCGCGAGCAGAGCGAGCGCGGCGCCGACCTGACGACCATCGACGGCTACCGGCTGGACTACGACGACGGCTGGCTGTTGATCCGCCCCAGCGGGACTGAGCCGCTGATACGCGTATACAGCGAGGCCAGTACCCCCGAACGGGCAGAAGAACTAACGGCGCTTGCCAGCCGCGCCCTCGGCGACGCCTAAAAGCAGGATCAGGCGGATATAAACCGCTATCCGCTATACCGAAACTCTCCCAACCCATCCGAGAGCGTGACGATTAGGTTCTGTCTCCGGTTCCATCCCCGACCGGGGCGAACACAAATGCAGCAGAGCCTGTTACAGATCCGGTGGGGCGAGACTCTTCATATTGAAGTCGGATTTTGGGACGTACAACCCAGCAAGCCTCGCAAGCTCACGGGTTCGCTCGATATCCGCAAGATTGTGTAAGATTAGGGGGACCCATTCGCCCGACGAGTGAGCGTCCACAGCGGTGGCACTCTCTCCGAAAGGGTCACAGCTCTCCTTGCCGATTAGTGCGTCATAAACGCCGACAAGGTCGGTGGCGTCGCCAGTGTGAAACCGCTTGATCATATCCATCGTGTCGGCGTACGCGATATCCGGGAACGGCCACTCTGCGTTACGACGAGCGCACGAACTCCGGAGAAACGGGAGGTCGAAGCCACCGTCCCAGCGCTCCCCGTTGTACGCGGTGATGTAGTGCCGGTTGCCGTCCACGTGTTTGGAAGCGAAATTGTTAATTCCTGCTAATAATTCCGTCTCATTAGAGTAAACTAACAGCTTGATGTTAGAACCGGATTCGTGTTCGACGGCTGTTTCGAGCCAGTCTATCTCGGCGTCCCGGCCAGTTGTGTTCAGCCCGAGCCACGAACCCAACTCGGTGCGGAAGCCCGCGACCGTAATAACGGCTCCAGGTTCCAGTCCGCTCGTCTCGATGTCGAATGCCACGGGAGTGAGACTGCTCATGCCCGGGCCGGGGGCGTGCGTGTATTGAGGCTAGAAGCGGGGTTTCCAGTATTTCCGAAATCCTCCGAACGGTCCGGTGTTGTGTGGGGCAGGGTTCCAGAAGTGTCCTGGTTGTGGCTGGAGGTTTTGCTGGCTTTCGAACCTGAACAGTTCGGCGAGAGGCTGTGCACAGTTCCCGACTTCCGGATGTACGGTACCCGCTGCGTAACGCGTGGGGCCGGATCGTCGCTCCGTTACTGCGCCACTGCCCAGAACCGGACGCTCCGGGGTATCTCCCACAGCACGTCGGGGAGGTCGCTGTCCGCGGGGTCGTTCTGCCGGACCTCGTAGCTCCCGTGCTCGAACATTCGCTGGACTTCGAAGCCGGCGTCCACGAGCGCGTTGTGGAGTTCAGCGACCGGCCGGTCGAAGACGACCATCTCCGCGTCGTACTCCTCGTCGATAGTGATCGTCCGGGGACTGTCGTCGAGGTAACTCCCCTCGACGGTGCGGGTCTCCGCGTCGAGAGCCTCGTACAGCGCGTGTGGCACGCTCAGCACGAATACCCCGCCGTCCCGGAGAACCCGGCGAGCTTCGCCGAGCGCGCGGTCAAGGTCCTCGACCATCTGGAACGCAGCTTCCGAGGACGCCAAATCGAAGCTGTCGTCGGCCAGCGGAAGGTCGGTCACATCCCCCTTGAGGAAGCGGACGTCGACGCCGTAGAAGTCCCGCAACTGTCGGGCGTGGCGGAGTTGTTTGCCGGAGAAGTCCACCCCGACGACGGTGTCGGCCCCCAGCCGGGCGGTACCGACGCTCCCTTGGCCGCCGCCACAGCCCAGTTCGACGTATACCTTCCCCTCGACGGAGTCGAGAACGCCGGGGCGGCCCCCCGGGGCGTCCGGCGCGAACGGGGAGGGGGCCGGCGGGAGCTCCCCGCTGCCGGTCTCCGAGTTCCAGATGGCCTGGAAGTCGTCGCTCCACTCGTTCCAGAGCCGACGATTCTCCCGGCGGTGGTCTCCCATCAGGCTGCGTTCGTTCGTCCGCCGTATCAGCGTTGTCGTGGTTCGGTACGGCATCGCATGAGCCCGGCGACGGCGCAGCCGCGACGCTCGGGCGCGGACCGTCACTTCCCGCTTTTCCGGTGGAGCCACTCACAGGAGATCGTGCTCGTCCAGTGCCTCGACCAGCCGCTCGCGCTCACGCTCGACCTTCCTTTGCTCCTCATCTAGCGCGCCCGAGCGGACCCGCTCGCGCTCGGCCGCCGACAGCTCCGCCCGCGCGACGGCACTCCGGCGGAGCCGCTCGTAGCGGTCGTCCCCGATCCACTCCCGCAGGTCGTGCAGGCGGGCGACGACTGCCTCCGGCGCGAACCGGTCGACGCAGGCCACCAGCTCTCGGAGCCGGAACTGGAGCTCCTCCGCGGGCGGGGGCGGCCACTCCACCTGAAGAGGCTCGCTGTCGAGCCGCTCTATGTAGGTGCGGTTGGTGGCGACCGCCGCTTTCAGCTCCCGGGGAGCGTCCACGTAGTGGGCCAGCTTCGAGCGGGAGTAGCCCGCGAGCTCCAGCAGGCGACCGACCGTCTCCTCGCCGGCGGGGTCGCCGGCGACGAACTCCCGGAGCCGATCGGGTGGGGGGCGGAACTCTACTAACGGGAACGCCTCCGTCGCCTCTACGAACCCGAGCAGGTCGCGGGCGCTTGCGGTCCGCTTGAACTCCGTGAACGCCTCGCTTACGGCGTCGTTGTACGTCTCCACCGGCTCTTGGAGTCGCTCAACTGGGGCGTCCAGGTCCGCCGACGCCAGCCGCTCTAGCCGGCGGAGTTGATCCGCCTCCTCGTCGAGTTCACGCTTGCGGGCGGTGGCAGCCCGCCGGGCTTGCCGGTAGCGCTCGCGGGCCTCGCGCCGTTTCTCGACCAGGTCAGCGTACTCGCGAGCCGGAGCCAGCGCCTCGCGGGCGGCTACGAACTCCTCGCTGTCCAGCGTGTCCGTCAGCCCGCTGGTCTTCAGGAGTTCGTCGGCCTGCTCGAAGGCGTCCCGGGTCGCCATCCCTGAGGGCAGCGCCGCCATCGTCCCTGAGAGTTCGTCGCGGAATTCGATGTATCCCTGCGGGTCATCCCAATCGGTGGCGCGGGACTCGTAGCGGTCGAACACGCTCGTCACGTCCCGGTAGGCGCGTGCGACCCGCTTGACGTCCCCCTCGCGCTGCCGGATGCGCTCGCGTACGGCTTCCAGCTCCTCGGCGGCCCGCTCCAGCCGCGCGACCGGGTCGTCGTCACTCATTCGTCCTCGTACACCGTTTCGGGGTCGAACACCGGCTCGCCCATCGCCTCGCCGTCCAGCGAGCGGTAGAAACAGGAGCGGTAGCCTGTGTGGCAGGCCCCGCCCTCCTGGTTGACCAGATACAGCAGCGCGTCCCCATCACAGTCCACCCGGACCTCCTCGACGCGCTGGACGTGGCCGCTCGTCTCTCCCTTCTTCCAGAGCTCATCGCGCGAGCGGGAGTAGTAGTGTGCCAATCCTGTCTCGCGGGTCCGCTCGACCGCCCCCGGGGAGACGTACGCCAGCATCAGCACCTCACCGGTGTCGGCGTCCTGTGCCACCGCGGGAAGGAGGCCGCCGTCGAACGCGAGCTCCACAGTCATCGCCGGAGGGAAGCGAGCCGGCCGAATACGTCTTTTCCTCGCCGGTCAGGCCAACCCCGCCAGCGTCAGCAGCCGGAACAGTACGTCGCCGTACACCAGCGCCACGACCAACCCGAGGAACATCGGCACGATGAACGGCATCCCCGGGGTGACCCACACCCGCTTGCGGTCCGACTCGCTCACCACCTCCAGACCCTCCCGGAGCATCTCCGGGGTGGTGCCGTAGGCGTCGCCCTCTATCTCGGCGAGAAAGCGCGCCGCCCCCCACGGGTCGTCGTCCTCCTCGAACGCTACCTTCCGGGCGGCCCGGGGTGGGCCGCCGTCGGCGACCGGGCCGCTGGCGGCCAGGGAGCCGTCCCCGGGGTCGTTCGTCGCGCCGATGGACGCGGGGTCGCGGTGGTCCGCCGGTGTCTCGCGCAGCGCCGCCAGGCTCGTCCCGCGCCACCGGAGGTACATCCGCAGGGCGTCCACGTCCAGCCCGTTCCGGGTGAACCCTTCCGGTGTCTCCAGCAGCCGGCCGTAGGCGGTGGGGAGCTGGTGGATGCTCACCGGTCGGCCGACGAACATCCACGGCCGGAGCCGTCCGCCCAGCACGTTGCGGGCCGCCAGCGCCAGCGGTGACGCCAGGCCGAACAGTACCGTGTTCGTCAGCACGGCCAGCGAGAACACCAGCCCGCCGCTGTGTAGCGGGAGCGCGACGCTCGGGGTCGCCAGCAGGTACGCCGGCGTCGTTGGGAACAGCACCGCGACTGTGATCAGCGCCTTTGCGTCCGCGCCGCCAAAGCCTCCGATCCGCCAGAACAGATAGCCCATCGGTGCCACGAGCCCGAGGCTGGCGACCACCCGTATCAGGAACAGGTCCTGGCGGAACGGGGTCGGCTCGATTACGAACAGGTCCGCCGCGTCGAGTCCGAGCGCCACCACCCCGACGGCGACCAGCGGGAGCCAGACGGCGTTGGGCACCCGCCGGGTGCGAACGTCCTGGTAGGCCGCCCACCCAAACGCCGGCACCGCGAGCAGCCGCAGCCAGTCGGCGAGCGTCGCGACAGGCAGGTCCAGCAGCGCCACACGCCTACTGGCCGCCGCCCCCGATTAAGGGTTTCCGGCCGCTTACAGGAGTTGTTCGAGCTGGTGGCGTCGCCGGTCGAGATCGACGTCCCGGTCGTCGTCCGAGAGGCGGTCGATACACAGAAAAGGGTCCGCCCCGGCGCGCTCGACGCGCTCCAGCAGGGCGGTCACCTCGCCCCGATAGACCGCGAGCGAGTCCAGCAGCCCAAGCAGCATCGCCATCGGCACCGCGGCCTCCCCGGTCGGAAACGCCTTGCCGACCCGGGTGAAGTCGGGATCGGGCTCGCTCTCAACGCTCTCGATCGGATGGAGGGTAAGACAGTCAGTACACAGCGCCGCGGCGGGGGCTTCCGCGGGGAGGTACTCCCGGAGCTCCCCGGGCACCGAGAAAACCACGCAGTCGGCCCCGCAGGCCGGACAGTCCATGCGACAGACTGGGAGGTGACGGCGGTTAAGCCCCCGGGAGCTATGCGGCGCGCCCGCGCTCCGAGAGGGCTTTACCTGCTGGTCCCGTAGCGCAAGCGAGTAATGGCGAACGTGTACGCCGGGCCGGACGGGCAGTACCTGACGGGATTGGAGCTACAGGAAGCGGTACGGGATGGCGGGCTCACGGTGGTGCTCTCCTATGAGGACGACACTCGGGACCTGCTCGCCGTCGAGCGCCCGGACGGCGAGACGGTGTGGTGGGTCGGTATCGAAGAGTCGGAACTCCCTGAGAGGGTGCACGTGGACGGGCTACGGATCGCGGACGAGCGAGAGGACTAGTCGTCGGCCTCGACCGGTTCGACCTCAGCGGCCTCGGCTTCCGCCTGCTTCTCTGCCTTCTCCTCGGCTTCCTTTTTAGCCTTGATCTTTTTCAGCCGGAAGATCTCCTCGCGCTCCTGCTCCTCCAACTTCTGCTCGATGTAGTCCTTTGAGTCGTGGAGCTCCGGCAGGAGCTTGAACTCTAGAGCGTTGACGCGGCGCTTGGTAGTCTCGATCTCCTCGAGCATCTTCTTCATTGCCGTCTCCACCTCGGCTGCGAGGATGATCTGCTCGAGCAGTTCCTCGTAGGCCTCGGCGACCTCGTCGATGCGGGCGCTGGTCCCGACCAACCCGTAGCCCCGCTCGTCGAGGTTCTTTTTCACCTTGCTGGACTCGATCTGCGGGACGACCACCCCCATGATGTTCCGGGACTGGGTGGTGATCTCGGGGTGTTCCTTCAGTGCCTCGGCGGCCCCGCGGACGGCGATGTCCCCGTCCATCGCGCGGGCCATGTCCAGGGACTGCTGGGCCTCCTGGTAAGTGGCCTCCAAGTCGTTGCGGACGTCTTGGGCCTGGTCCAAGATATCCATGAACTCCATTATCAGCCCGTCGCGCTTCTTCTCCAAGGTGTCATGGCCCCGCTCAGAGAGCTCGATACGCTCGTCGATCGCCATGAGGTTCTTGCGCGTGGGCTTGACGTCCTTGGCCATTGGTGGCGTGTAGCCGGGCGAGCCTCTTGTACGTTGCCGTTACCCGCGGCGGCGTGGCGTTCACCGACGAGGCCTCCGCCGCTACCGGCACGACCGCGGGTCCCACCGTCTACGTGCGCGCACTCGTCGGCGTCTTCGGAAGAGGTCGCAGACGGCCACCGTCACCACCGAGTCCGTCGAGATGTTCGTCGTCACTGTCGAGAACCGCTCGGAGACCGTCGGCACCATGGCTACCAAGTGCTCGGCCGATGGAGTAGGCACGGAAGCGGTACGGTAGCGGAAACGGAGAGGAAAACACCCCGAATGCGAGCGAGCCGCCGGAGGCGGCGAGCGGGTGCTTTTGGTCGAGCGTTCTGCAACGAGGGGTGGACTGGCGCCTACTCCGCGGGATAAAAAGGCCGAAGCTCAGTCGTCGGCGGAGACCTCGACGGTCTCCTCCTCGTGGTAGTACTGCTCGATGAGTTCCTCGTCGATGCGATTGAGCTCCGTCTTCGGCAGCATCGACAGCAGCTCCCAGCCGATATCCAGCGTCTCCTCGATCTCGCGGTTCGTGTCGAACCCCTGGTCAACGAACTCCGTCTCAAAGCGGTCTGCGAAGTCCAGGTAGCGGTTGTCCCGTTCGTCCAGCGCCTCGCGGCCGACGATGTTCACTAGGTCACGGAGGTCCTCTCCCTCCGCGTAGGCGGCGTACATTTGATCGGAGACATCGCCGTGGTCCGCGCGGGTCAATCCCTCGCCGATACCGTCGTCCATCAGCCGCGAGAGGCTCGGCAGCACGTTCACGGGC
>CAZLOO010000012.1:4051-18016 GCA_964561055.1 uncultured Halobacteriales archaeon | reverse complement strand
AACTGGTTGCCCGACGTGAACGGGTGGGGCGAGGTGTCCAGCCGGCCGCGCCCGAAGTCGTAGCCCAGCAGCTCCGCGACCTCTCGGTTCAGCGCCATTTGGGTTTCCTCGTCCCACTCCCCCTCGGGGAGCTCCGCGAGGTCGGCGTCGTCCGCGGCGGCCTGTAGCTCATCTATCAGCGGTACCAGCGCCGCCCGGAGCTCGTCGAACACGTCCTCGACCAGCTCAAGCGGGAGTGCGGGGTCGTATCCCTCGTACATCACCCGGTAGGGGTCCCGGTCCGGGTCGACGTGCTCGGCCCGCTCGACGTGGAGCGTTCGGAGTCGGTCGAGCGTTGGGGCAAACTCCTCGAAGTCGTCCTCCGCCTTCGCCGTCTGCCACACTTCCTGAGCCTCGGCGCCTGTCCGACTTATTTCCTCGACCAGGTCGCCGGGGACCCGGGCCGCCTCCTCGTGATGCCGGCGGGTCTCGCGGACGACGGCCGCCTGCTCGCCCGCCAGGTCGGCGTCTGCGAGCTCGTCCAGCCGGTCACCAACCGCCTCGTCCGCGATAACGTCGTGGGCGGCCGCCGACAACGCGGCAGTCTGTCTCGCCCGGGCGGGCGTGCCGCCCTCCGGCATCATCACCTGCTGGTCCCACCCGAGCGTCATCGATGCATCCCGGAGGTAGGAGTAGCGCTGAATCCTGTCGAGGAGGTCGTCGTACGCGTCCGCCGGTGAGGACATGCGAGAGCCGTCGTACCGGACCCACATACGCGTTATTTCTCCCGGGACCGATACGATACAGTTCCTTTCCCCCCAACCGTCCCGGTCTCCGGTCGGTGCCGCTCGGCTCAGACTTCCCGGCCGGTCGCGACCGCCAGCAGGGCGTTGGGCCCGACGGGGGCGCCACGCGTCTCCAGCGCGGCCTTGACGAGTCGGAATCGACGAACTCGTCGCCGGCTGCCAGCCTGACGGCGTGGGCGCGGGCGAGCACCTCGCCGCGCCGGTCGTTCGGGATGACACACTTATCCGCTGCGCGTTCGGTCATCAGTCCACTGTGGCCGCGGGTGTACAGTGAGTGAAACGCCCCTTGTCGAACCCGCTCGCGCGGTAGCCGCGTCGCGTCGGCTCTCACCGCCTCGGGACGGGCGAAGGTAGACGGTCTGAGCGACCGAACGATCCGGGCCCGTCGCACTTTCCAGAGACCGAGCTAACGATTCCCGAGCCGCAGCAATCGCCCAACGTCCACACGGCGTGTCATGTCGCCCACCTGCCCGCCGACGGGTCTCCTCGTCGTGCTTGGGGGCCGCTAAAGCCCCTCAGGGAATGCTCCGCCAGGGGAGCCGCCGGTCGACTCGTTGTCCGCCGGCTCGTCCGGACTCCCCGGCCCAAATTTTATTATCTTCAGCGGGGTTGCCTTCGGCACTCTATGGCACTACGTGAGACGACCGTGTTTTATGATCTGTTCGCGTCCAGCTCCGACCTGTCTGCCGGGATCGTCGACAACCATCTCCAACGATGCTGAGTACCGAGGGACTGACCAAGCAGTTCAGTGGTATTACCGCCGTCGACAATGTCGATTTCGAGCTGGGAGCTGACGAACTGTGCTCGCTCATCGGCCCCAATGGGGCCGGCAAGACGACTTTTTTTAATCTCCTGACCGGTGCCATCACGCCGAGCGAGGGGACGATGTGGTTCGAAGGCCAGGATATTACCCACCTCAGTCCGGAGGAGACGGCCTCGCTGGGCATCCACAGGTCGTTCCAAATCACGAATGTCTTTCCGAACACGACCGTTCTGGAGAACGTTCGAATAGCGGTCCAGGCACAGGACCCCAAGAGTTCGTGGTCCATGTGGCGGAACTTCAACTCCTTCCAGGACCACATCGACGAGGCGTACGGCATCCTCGACCGGGTCGGGCTGGCCGAACGGGCCGAGGAGCAGGCGAAGTTCCTCAGCCACGGCGAGAAGCGAAAGCTCGAGGTGGCCATCGCTCTCGGGGGCGACCCCGAGGTACTCCTGCTCGATGAGCCCAACGCGGGCGTTTCCTCCGAGAGCGTCGGGGAGATCATAGCCCTGATCGAGGACGTCGCACAGGACCACGCCGTGCTGCTGGTCGAACACAACATGGACGTCGTGATGACAGTCAGTGACCGTATCGTCGTCCTCAACCAGGGCGCGATCATCGCCGATGACGTCCCGGAGAACGTTCGCGGAGACCCGAACGTCCAGGAGGCGTACTTAGGCGGGTACGGTGGCGACACCCCGGAGACGGAATCCGGCGGCGAGGAGGGTGTCGCGTGAGCCTGCTCGAGGTCGAGGCGATCCATACCTTCTACGGGGAGAGTCACATCCTTGAGGGCGTCTCGCTGGAGGTCGACCGGGGAGAGGTCGTCGCACTGATGGGCCGGAACGGCGTCGGAAAGACGACCACGATACGATCGATCATGCAACTGACGCCGCCACGGCGCGGGAGCGTTCGCTACGATGGCGAGGAGCTCGTCGGGCTCCGGACGTACGAGGTTGCAAACCGTGGGATCGGGTGGATCCCCGAGGAGCGACGCGTGTTTAGCAATCTCACCGTCGAGGAGAACCTCCGCGCAGCGATCCCATCCGAGGCGCGGGTACGAGCCGGCCTCGAACAGGCCTTCGAGACGTTTCCCATCCTCCGGGAACGACGCGAACAGGATGCGGGGACTCTTTCGGGAGGGCAACAACAGATGCTCGCCATCGCCCGTGGGCTGGTCGGCGACAACGAGATGCTGCTGGTGGACGAACCCAGCGAGGGACTCGCACCGCAAATCGTCGCGACCGTCGCAGAGGCTCTAAAGAACGTCGCGCGTGAGACCCCACTCTTACTCGTCGAGCAGAACTTGCGGATGGCTCTCGACCTCGCCGACCGGTTCTACGTTATCGACCACGGGACGGTTGTCGACCAGGGACGAACGGAGAACGTGAGCGCGGATTCAGACCGACTGACGGAGTACCTCTCAGCATGACGGGGGGTGCATCGCTCGCCCTGCAGCTGGGCCCGGTCGATGCCGTCGAAATCCTGATTAGAGGGCTCGGAACGGCCGGCGTGTACGTGCTCCTCGCCAGCGGTCTCACGCTTATATTCGGCCTGATGGGGGTACTGAACTTCGCCCACGGCGCGCTGACGACGTACGGGGCGTATTTGGGTGCCGGCGTCCTCATCGTGGTGGCCGCCGAGAACGCGACCGGCCTGGACGCGTACCTTCCGCTAGTTGCCATTGCGGTCTTCGTGTTCGTTCTCCTCTCGGTGCTGGGGTCCGCCATCGAGTTCGGGCTGATACGGAAGTTGTACGACCGCCCGGCGATCGACCAGATCCTGCTTACGTTCGGCGTCGCGCTGGTGCTCGAGTCGCTGCTCGAGATCGCCCTTGAGCTCCGCGACATCCAGCCGTTCCAGGCATGGACGGCACCCCAGGCGTTCGGTCCGCCGCCGGTGAAAGCCGGGTTCTACTTCAGCTTCGGACCGGTGGAGGTTCTCGGGCTAAAACTGTTCGAGCTGCTTGCCGGCGCGGTGGTCGTCACTCTCGTCTGGCTGTTCCTGAATCGAACCCGTTACGGCCTCTACATCAGGGCCGGCAGCGAGGACAACGAGATGGCCGAGGCCCTCGGAATAAACATCCGGCGGGTGTTCACGCTCGTTTTTGGCATCGGTATTGGTCTCGCTGGCCTGGCGGGGCTGTTCCTGATCTGGGAACCGACCTTTAGCCTCACGGTCACGCTCGGAAGCCAAGCCCTCCTCCCGGCGTTCATCGTCGTCGTGGTTGGCGGGCTTCAGAGCTTCAAGGGCACCGTCGTCGCGTCAGTCGTGGCAGGCATCTTCGCCGAGTTCGGCAACGCGCTGTTCGTCAACGAGGTCGTCCTGTTCGGCCTCGACTTCGGGGGGCTGTCATCGCTGCCACAGATGCTGTTGTTCATCCTCTTGGTGGTGATGCTCGTCGTCAGGCCGACTGGGCTGTACGGCGAGGAGGAGGTGGGTGGCCATTAGCTCCCCCGCCGAGGACCGCCATCGGCTCCCGACGTGGGCCCGCTCGTACGCCCGGGACACCACCACCCACGTTCTGGTGATTCTCTTCTTCCTGCTGTACCCCGGAATCCATCACGTCGTGTCGTCCGCGGAAGGGACCACGGTCGCCAAGCTCCTTCTGCCGACCATGCCCACGATGATTCAGGTGCTTATCGTGGGCCTGTTCGCGGCCTCGTTCGACTTTATCAGCGGATACACCGGGTACCTGTCGTTCGGCCACTCGCTGTTTTTCGGCACCGGCGTGTTCTTCGTTCTCGGCGTCAGAGCCGGCGCGTTCGAGGGGATTCCGGTGCTCTCCGCGATTCCGCCCGGGACGCCGTTCATGATTCTTCTGGCACTCGCAGTGGTTCTCGCCGTCGTGCTTGCGCTGGTCGTTGGCGCGTTCTCGTTCCGGCTCACCGGGGTGTACTTCGCGATGATCACGCTCGGCGTGGCCGAACTCGCGAAGTTCACTGTGCTGAGCTACGTCGGTGCCGACTCCGGCCTCCGAGGACAGGGTCCGTACCGGGTCGGTGTCCCCTACATTGACGGGCTCTCGCTCGAGCTCGGCCGACTGGGGGGTTCCGAACTCCTCCTACACCGGATTCCTGGGGTCGACGTTCTGCTGTCGGTACTCGACAGTACCCCGCTGGTCAGTTCGTATGTCAACGCCGAGGTCGTCCTCGATCCGACGACGACCACGTTCTACATCGTCGGTGCCGTCGTCGTGGTCTGTTATTTCATTATGCAGCGTATCATCCACTCGCCGTTCGGACGGGTGATGATTGCCATCAGGGAAAACGAGGAACGGGTGAGCGCTATCGGGTACAATACGTTCCGGTACAAGATGGGGGCGTTTGCCATCAGCGCCGCCTTCGGCGCCGTCGCCGGCGCGCTGAAAGCCGGTGTATTCAACAACGGAACCCCCGGCGGCGACTTCGGTGTCATCGAGCGAACGGGGCAGGCCCTGATCGCGACCATCATCGGTGGGATCGGTACCTTGGCCGGACCGTTCTACGGACTGTTACTCGATTTGAATATCCGTGAGATATTCGGCAATATCGGGAGCGACGGCCTGGTCAGCTTCCTCAGAGAGGTCGCCCAGTGGCTATTGGACACGGAGCTGCTCGGCATCTCCGTCAGCGAGATTGTCAGCGTCGTCCTGCAGGGCCGAGCCGAGCTCTACATCGGCCTCGTATTTATCCTGTTTATTCTGTTCGTCCCCGGCGGGCTGCTGGGGACTCTCCGTACCGCGCTCGGCGGGACGGTAGCCAAGACCTTGCCGGGGTGGGTGAGCCGGCGCGTCGAACGAGTCAGATCCGTCCTGCGGTAGATCTGGGGACTCGCCGGGCGACCCACTGCCCCGGTCGGTGACAGTTTCAAATCATCAAAGGTATTATATGCGAAAGCGCCATTTCCGGGCTATGGAAAATAACGCTATCGGGCGGCGCAAAGTTCTCACAACAGTCGGTGCCGCAGGGATGCTTGGCCTCGCAGGATGTGCCGGCGGTGATGACGGCGGTGATGGTAGTGACGGTAATGACGGCGGTGATGGTAGTGACGGCAGTGACGGCAGTGACGATAGTGACGGTAGTGACGGCAGTGACGGCGGGACAACGACATCGACGGAGGCCTCGGGCACCGTCAGGATCGGAATTCTCCACCCGGTCTCCGGACCACTTAACTTCTATGGTGCGGAGTCACTGTACGGGTTCTACAGCGGACTGAAGTACCGGGGTGGCGACGAGACGAGCGTCCCCGGCCCCGACAGCGGCGATGGGGAGTTCACCGTCGAGGTCGGCGACGTCACCTACGAGCTTCTCGTCCGAGACACCGGCGGCGATTCCAACGAGGCACAGTCCCTGGCTACAAACCTTGTCTCCGACGACGACGTGGACCTGCTCGCTGGCGGGACGAGCTCTGCGTCGGCGCTGGCGATCGCAAACAACGTTGCGACCCCCGCACAGGTGCCGTACGTCGCAGGACCGACGGCGGCCGCATCGCTGACCGGCTCAAGCGAGAACTGCAGTGAGTGGGTGTTCCGGACGAGTGAGAACGTCGCAATGGAGGCGCTCTCCGGTGGGAGCTACGTCGTCAACGAGACGGATATCAGCAGCGTGTACATCTACTTCGCGGATTACAGCTTCGGCCAGACATTCAACCAGTTCTACGGCCGGGAACTGCGCAACGGCGGCGTCGACGTTGTCGGGTCGACCGGACTGAGCCCAGGGTACGCGGAGGACTGGCCCGGGCAGCTCCAGAAGGCGGCTGACGCCGGCGCGGAGGCGATCCTGGGTGCGTTCACCGTCGCGACGCTCCCGGCAATGGTCGAGACGTTCGTGGCCAACCGGGATCGATACGACTTCCGGTTCCTGGGCGGCTACCCAACGCTCGCCGGCGCGACCGCTATCGGCCAGACGATCGTGAACAACGTTGACGAACTCACCGAGGAGACGTTCGAGGAGCTGAACTTCGGCCCGTTCACCACGCGGTACCACTGGAACCAGTACGACAACGAGATCAACGACGCGTTCATCGACTTCCATACCGAGCAGTACGGCTATTACCCGGACCTGTTCAGCAGTGGCGTGTTCGCCGGTGCGTCCGCTATCGACCAAGCTATCCAGGAGTCGGGATCCACGGACGGAGACGATATCCAAGCCCAGCTCGTGGGGATGGACATCCGGGACACGCCCAAGGGAGAGAACGGCTACAGCTTCCAGTCGTACAACAACCAGGCGCGCTCGGCGATGACCGTCGCGTCGCCCATCCCGACGCCGGAGGAGAACAGCGAATTCTGGAGCGCCGCCTACCAGCCGGGCGAGGTCGTCAAGCGTTACAGCAAGGATCAGACGACACTGAAGGCCGACGATCCTGAGATGACCTGCTCCCTGTGAGCGGGCAGTAACGACCCGGCAGCCACACTGGGACAGCAAACCGCCGACCCGGCCGTCCCACCAATGACCGACCGCCAACTCGACTACGAGGTCACCGATAGCGTCGGAGTAGTGCGGTACTCCCGGCCGCCGGTTAACGCCGTACGATACGAAGACCTCGACGCACTGAAGACGCTGCTCGAGAGCCTCCCGCGAGCCGACGAACTCGCCGTCGTTCTCACGACCGGCGGCGACGACGCGTTCCTTGCCGGGCACGACGTTTCGGAGTTCCTCGCGCCCGACACGGTTGAGGAGAGCGAGCGCGCCCGGCGGTACGCCGCCACGCTTCAAACGGTGTACGACCATCCGCTGGTCACTGTTGCGGCGGTCGATGGTCCCGCGATTGGCGGCGGCGCGATACTCGCCAGTCTCTGTGACGTGTGCGTCGCCAGCCCCGACGCCTCATTCGCCTTAACCGAGATCGATGTCGGCATCATCGGCGGCTACGCGCCGCTGAAGCGCGTGCTGCCGGACGCCGTCGCCCGGCACATGCTCTACTCGGGCGAGCCGATATCGGGCCGGCGGGCACACGAGCTCGGGATGGTTGCGGTCCTCGATGCCGCCCCCCGGGACCGAGCTGTCGGGTATGCACGGGACATCGCCTCGAAGAGCCCCGAGGCGGTCCGGGCCGCCCGAGCACTGGTTCGCGAACTCCAGTCGACGACTCCGATCGACGGATACCGACGGGAGCGTGAATACGTGGCTGCGCTACGGCAGTATAACAACACCGAGGAGGCGGCCCGGGCGTTTCTCGAGGACCGACCGCCCGAGTTCGACCGGGATGGGGGCCTGGACGGCGAGGGATGAGCCACTGAGGGGATTGGCTCGCTCATCGCTCCCCGAGCGAGCCGTCAGCCGCCCGGTCGGCGGCGTAACGTTCATTTTTCTCATACTTGACTGCGGCGTATGGGACACACTGACTCATCGGTAGGAGCGCGTCGCGACCGCTTCGTGACGGTAGAGGGGCTCGAAGTGCACTACTCCGAGTGGGGGTGGGAAAACGACGAAGTCGTCCTCTGCGTGCACGGGTTCTCGCGGCCAGGCCGCGATTTCGACCCGCTGGCCGACGCGCTGTCCGACAGCTACCGTGTTCTGTGTCCCGAACTCCCGGGGCGGCCGCTCAGCGAATGGAGCGACGACCCGGAGGCTGACTACGACATGGCGGGTAGCAATCGGATCATCGGCGCGTTCTGCGAGAAGCTCGGGCTCACCGACGTCCGGTACGTCGGGACGTCGATGGGCGGCTCGCTCGGGATCTACGCGGGCGCCAACGAACTCCAGGGAACGATGTCGCGACTGGTGGTCAACGACTCCGGCCCGGGTCAGCTGGAGGGGGAGACGATCGAAGACGAGGGCATCGAACGGATCGTTTCCTATCTCAGCTCCCCCCCGTCGTTCGATGCCCTGACCCAGCTTGAGGCGTACTTCCGGGAGAACTACGCGCCGTTCAGCGAGATGACCGACGAGGAGTGGCGGCGGTTCACACTGACGGCGGCGCGGCGGATGGACGACGGTACGGTCACGCCCGACTACGACACCGCCGCTGTCGATCCGTATTTCGCCGATCCCAATAGAACACAGCTCTGGGAGCAGTGGGACGCGCTTGATGTCCCCACGCTCGTGCTTAGGGGGGAGGACTCCGACGTCCTTCTCCCGGAGGTGGCCGCGGAGATGGAACGGCGGAGGACTGACTGCACGCTCATTGAGGTGCAAGACTGTGGGCACGCGCCGTCGCTGAACGTCCCTGAGCAGATCCAGCCGATCCGGGCGTTCTTTTCGGGGGACCACGACTCCGATTGATCGGGCGCCCCGTCGGTCGTCGTTCACCTCCGGGGCCGGAGCCGCCGCTCGGCTGTCAGGAACCACGGCTCGGGGTGCCCGGCGGGTCCCCCGCCGGCCGCGGCCAGCACTTTTGTCACGCGGCGACGGACCCTCCCCATGACCTGGGAGCTGTCCCTCTCCAGCGACGAGTACGGGACGGCCCGCGATGGGTTCTCGTGGGACGTCCCTGACGGGTACAACATCGTCGCCGACGTGCTCCGGAAGCACGACGATCGGGGGGACCGACCCGCCCTGGTTCAGGCCCCTCGCGACGGCGACCCGACGACGTACACCTTCCATGACATTGATGCCGGTGCTGGGCGGCTCGCGGCTGCGTTACGGAACCACGGAGTGGCGTTCGGGGATAGGGTCGCTGTCGTGCTCTCTCAGAAGCCGGCTAACCTGTTGACGAACCTCGCCTGTTGGATGATCGGCGCAATCAGCGTCCCGCTGTCGGTCCTGTTCGGGACGGACGGTCTCCGGTACCGTCTCGCGGACAGCGGTGCGAAAGTCGCGGTCGTGGACGCCGGCATTCGCGAGACGGTCGCGACGATTCGCGAAGACTGTCCGGCGCTCGAACGCGTCGTCGTGGTCGGCGGGGACACGGAGTCATCGGGTGACACACGCCAGTTCGCCGATTTCCAGGCTGCTGACGGCCGTGTCCGACGGCTCGCCGACACGGACGTGGACACACCGGCGACGATCCTGTACACCAGCGGTAGCACCGGCGACCCGAAGGGTGTGCTCCACACTCACGGTGTCTGGCTCGGTCAGTGCCCCGGGTTCTACATGTACAACGAACGGTCCGTCTCGGAGAGCGTCCACTGGACGCCGGCAGACTGGGCCTGGGTGGGTACCCTGGGTGGGCTGGTGTTTCCGGCGTGGCACTACGGGCGGCCGGTCGTCGGACGGTCAACGCGGGGCTTTGACGCGAACGAGGCCTTCGAGCTCATCGAGCGGTTCGGCGTTACGAACGCTTTCATCCCCCCGACCGCCATCCGGATGATGATGGACGTCGAGCGTCCCAGCGAACAGTACGACCTTGAGCTTGACGTCATCGGCTCCGGCGGGGAGTCGGTCACCACCGAGATTCTCGAGTGGGCCCGTGAGGAACTATCCGGCTGTCGGGTCAACGAGTTCTACGGCCAGACCGAGGCGCCGCTGGTCGTTGCCGACTGCCACGACTGGTTTCAGCCACGGCCGGACAGCATGGGCAAGCCGGCTCCGGGTCACGACGTGTGTATCATCGACGACGAGACTGGCGAGGAGCTCCCCATCGGCGAGGTGGGTCACATCGCCGTCCGGCGGACCGGCGATCCGGTGCTGTTCGAGGAGTACTGGAATCAGCCCCGGCTGACCGCGGAGACGATCGTCGGAGACTGGCACCTGACGGGTGATATTGGCCGGGAGAACGAGGACGGCTACGTCCAGTTCAAAGCCCGTAGCGACGATCTGATTCTCACGAGCGGATACCGCGTCGGCCCTGGCGAGGTTGAGGATGCGATCCTCAACCATCCGGACGTCGAGCAGACCGCCGTGGTCGGAGTCCCGGACGAGACCCGTGGTGAAATAATCAAGGCCTTCGTGCAGCCGGTCCGCAACGTGGCCGGCACGGACGAACTCCGCGAGGAGATACGCCGGACCGTCCGGTCGACCCTCGCCGAGCACGAGTACCCCCGCGAGATTGAATTCGCCGAACAGCTCCCGCGGACGACGACCGGCAAAATCCGGCGCTCGGACCTACGCGAAGAGTGAATCGAGTCCTCTGCTCCCCTCGACGTGGTGATCTTTGACGGCGACGCATGGGTGAACGTGGCCGTCAAGAGATGACCACTGTGCGCGGCGTGCCGCTTCGGTACCTCCTCGACCCAGGCGTCGCCAGGCTCGTAGAAGACGGCTGCCTGCCTGCATGCTGCGGGCGAGGAGTGGGCGATGAAAGGTGCCGGAGTTGTGGTTAGCCCGTGGGCTGATACGCTCCCGACCCGAAATTTCCGCGTGGACTCGATACGCCCGGCCACCGGTGGTGGCCGCCGATGAACCACGTCCCCGACGCCGCGCTGGCGGCTATCGACGACCTGGGCGAGGGCCTGCTCGTCGGGGAGCCCCGCCCCGTGGACGCGCGCCTGCGATCGGACCTCCGATTGATGATCCCCGTCGTCGCTGCCGCGCTCGCCTCCAGGAGGACGACGATCGCCTTCCGTATCGAACACGGCCGCCGGGAGGAGACTCTCGGGGGGTATGGTCCCTTCGTGGGCACCGTCGTGGACGGCGTCGAGCGCCGTCTCCGGGAGTGGGGGATAGAGCCGCCGGCGACGTACGACTACCGCGACACCGCCGACGGCTGGCACCGCTATGCCGGAGAGGCGCGGCTTCCCTGATTCGTTTAAGTACCTCTGGCGTCAAACTACTGATATAGAGGGAACCACGTTCCCACCTTCTCCCGTCGCCTCCCGCATAGCAGGCACTCTGTTGCCCGTCAGGGCTTGCCCAGCGCTGTCCCGAGAGTTCGCTGTGCCCGCCTGACCCACATTCCGGGCGACGATAGAATCCGAGTACTCCGGGGAAAGCCGCTCGCGCTCGGCCCGCGGGAGGGTCGGCGAGTCGGCGAGTCGGCGATCGTCCCGGCGTCGACGTCCCGCAGTTCCGGGACGTACTCCCTGACGTAGGTCGTGCCGTCGCCGTACTTCGACATCCAGGAGACTGGATCGGGCGCAGGCGAACGAACCGGCCCGTAACGGTTTACACCCGGCGGGCGAGAACGACCGTGGTGGTCAGACCGCACAAGTCCCAGCACGACTCGATCGGTGACCTCCCGCTGGTGACACGCCGGGCCAGGGTCACCGACGTGGAGGCGATGGACCGCGACCGCCGCGAGGAGGCCCGTGCCGCCGTCCGTAAGGCGTTCGCCGACGCGGGCATCGAGGTCGATGCCGGTGCGAGCCCGGCGACGCTCCGAAAGCGGGCCGGCCGGGAGCTGTCAGCGGCGGCCGCTCGGCGGGTGCGGACGGTCCTCGAGCGCCTGGGACGGGACCGGCCGATGCTGACCCGGGCGACGTTCACGACCGACGAACCGGTGGAATACCTCGCCGGCCAGTACGTCGGCCTCCGGTACGACGGAACCTCCCGGGCGTACTCGTTGGCGTCCTCGCCGACGCGTGAGGAGCTGGAGATCTGCGTCCGTCGGGTCGCCGACGGTCGGCTCTCCCCGAAGCTCTGTGGCGATCTTGAGGTCGGCGACGAGCTCACTCTCCGGGGCCCCCACGGCGACCTCGTCCTCCGTGACCCCTCCTCTCGGGACGTCGTCTTCCTCGCGACGGGTACCGGCGTCGCCCCGCTGAAGGGGATGATCGACTACCTGTTCGAGACCGGGATGGACGAGTACCGCAGCCGCCCTCGGGACGTATGGCTGTTCCTCGGGGCGGCGTGGGCCGACGACCTGCCGTACCGTGAGCGGTTCCGGGAGCTGGATGCCGAGCGGGCGAACTTCCATTTCGTCCCGACGGTCAGCCGCGAGTCGGCGCTGGCCCCCTGGGACGGCGAGACCGACTACGTCCAGCACGCCCTGCTGAAGCACGTCGACCCGGCGACGGTCACCGCAGCCGTCGGGTCCGAGCCCGAGGCATGGCTGGGCCGACGCCCCGACTCCGGCGTCGAGGCACGCCTCGATCCCGGCCGGATGGAAGTGTACGCCTGCGGTATCAACGCGATGGTGTACTCGCTGGTGCGGGCGGTCCGGTCGTTGGGCGTTCCGGAGCGCCACCTCCTTTCGGAGGGGTTCGGATAGCCTGGCGGGGCGTCAGGACTGTGTCGTGGGCTCGAGCAGGTACCAGGCGACGAGGACGACGGCGCCGGTCCCGACGAGGAACCAGTCCGTCCGGAGCACCAGCAGATCGATCGCGGGGAGGGGGGACGAATGGGGGCCAGGAGCCGGCTTGTACCGCGACGCCGGGTGTCGACATACCACCTAGTTGCTGCCTCGGAGTAAAGCCCCGTTCATCCTGTGCCGCGCCGCTGTCAGTCACCCACGACTGAAGCCGTGGGCTTTCTCCTTGCATCTATGTGATACACCCAAACGGCTAACACCGGCCGTCGCTACGAGCCGGCATGACGATCGATGTCGTCGATCTCGACCACGTAGCCGTCCGGGTGACCGACCTCGACCGGGCGCTGGGATTCTACCACGAGCTGCTAAGCTTGCCGGTCCGGGACCGCGAGCGCTACGAGGCCGGGGCGGTACCGTACGTCGCGGTCGTCGCCGGCGGGCGACACCTCCATCTGGTGCCGACCGACGAACCGTTTGACGTCGCTGGCGAGCATGTCTGCCTGCTGCTCCGGTCGAACGAAGTCGACTCCCGCGGGGAGCTGGAGGCGCTGCTCGAGGAGCTGCGCGAGCAGGGCGTCGAGATCGAGGACGGGGAGCCCCGGAAGCGCTACGGCGCCTACGGCCGGGCCTGGGCGGCCTACGTCCGTGATCCGGACGGCCGGCGCGTAGAGCTGAAGGTACACTGACGCCGCGACCTCCCGTCGCAGCGTCGCCGGGGAGCAGTCGGCGAATCAGACCGGAGGAGAACGGCTCAGCCCGGGCAGCCCCCGCAGTCACAGTACGCCGCACAGACGGGGTTCTCACAGTCCGGGTTCCGGGCAGTGCAGTACTCCCGGCCATGGGTGATCATGAGCACGTGCAGCGGATACTTCAGGTCGTCCGGCACCCGGTCGTTGAGCACCTCGTGGGCACGCTCATTGGTGGCGCGCCCCTCGACCAGCCCGTAGCGCTTGGCCAACCGCTCGACGTGGGTGTCGACAGCCATCGTCGGCTTCCTGAAATGGAAGTTCAGCACCACGCTGGCGGTCTTCGGACCGACACCCTTGATGTCGGTCAGCCAGCCCTGGGCCTCGTCGGTGGGCATCCCCTCAAGAAAGGCGAGACTGTACTCCTCACCAGTCTCCGCGCGGATCGCCTCCAGTGCACGCTGGATGCGGGCGGCCTTCTGGTTTTTCAGGCCGGCCGTCGAGATGGTCTCCGCCAGCTCCGCGTGGTCGGCCCGCCGGATGGCCTCGTAGTCGGGGTAGGCCGCGAACAGCTCCCTGGCGGCCTGGGCAGTCTGTGCGTCGGCCACGTTCTGCGAGAGAATCGTGGTCACCAGTTGGCGCACCCCGTCCTCGGAGTGGGCTTCGTCGGGCTTCCCGTGGA
>CAZLOO010000012.1:0-3951 GCA_964561055.1 uncultured Halobacteriales archaeon | reverse complement strand
TCGAACTGGGAGTTCCACGGCACCAGCGTCGACGTACACCGGTAGAACCCGACGTCGTGGGCGACGTTCCACTCGAGGACTGCATGGAGGTCCCGCACGTTCCGGAGCGCCAGCTCCGAGGCGTAGGGGAGGCCTCGCTCCTCGAAGGTGGCCTTCCGCATGTCCCGATTGCAGCGCACCGGCTCCTCGCGGTCGCGGAGGGTCCGGTTCATGGCGGCGTAACCGAGCATGTCATACCGCCGCCCTCCGGAGGCATAGGCGGTTCGTCCCGCTGCCGGACCGGGTGGGTTTATTCGCTGCCCAGCCTCACTGCCGGAGGAACGTTGCCTCTCACAGCGTTGTCCGGTCGGCCGTCCCGTTCGGTGGCATCCCTCCGACCGGCCGTGGAGGTCCCGCGGTGAGACCTCCCTACCGCGAGGAGGACCCCAGCGTTCGCTATGTGGTCGGCAGCCTGATTGCTGGGGTGTTTTTCGGCGGCGTCGGCGGCGGTGTCGCCTTCCCGACACTGCCCACGCTAGGGTCAGTACTGGGTATCTCCGCAGCGACCGTCGGGCTGATTCTGTCGGCCAACCGGCTCACCCGGCTGGTGATGAACACTCCCGCCGGGCAGGTGCTGGACACCGTTGGCACCCGGCGGCCGATGATCGCCGGCTTCCTTCTCCAGGGGGTGGCCCCCTTCGGCTACGTGGTGGGGCTGCACGCCGAGACGCTGGGGCTGTCACCTACCGCTGTCTTTCTCGCTGCTCGGATCATCTGGGGGGTCGGGTCGGCGTTCGTATTCGTCGGCGCCTTCTCGACGGTCACCCAGGTTACTACCGAGGCCAACCGCGGCAGATGGGTCGGCTACATGCGCGGCGGCCAGAGCCTGGGGTTCCCGACCGGGCTCGTCCTCGGGGGGTTACTGACGGACCTGTACGGCTACGACGAGGCGTTCCTGGTCGCCGGGGTCGCCGGGCTGTTCGCCGCAATCGTCGCTTTCGCCGTACTGCCAGACGTCAGCGCCGACGTGGACGCCGCTAGTAGCCTCCGAGCGCTACCGGGGCTGGTCGCCGCCGACGTCCGGGTGTTCACCGTCGGCGCGGTCAACTTCGTCGTCCGGTTCCTGTTCGCTGGCGTGCTGCTGTCGACGGTGGTGTTGTACACCCGGGCCAACGGTATCTCGCTGTCCGTGCTGTCGGCGACCGGTGTCAGCGGCGTGGTGATGGCGGTGTCGGTGGGCTGTGCCAGCCTCACCACCCTCGCGGTCGGCAGGGCCTCCGACGCGCTGTCGAACCGGGCGCTGCTGACGCTGCCGGCGCTGGCGCTGCTGGCCGCCGGCTTCCTCACACTCGGGCTGGTCCCGACCGCCGCCGGCACCGTCCTCGGGGTGGGGCTCATCGGCGTCGGCGTTGGTGGCACCAACCCGCCGCTGTTGGCGTATCTCGGCGACATCAGCCCCGCCGGGGACCTCGGGAAGCTCGGGGGTGCCTACAACGTGTTCGGCGATTTGGGCAGCACGCTCGGCCCGCTGGTGGCCCTGCCGGTGGCCGCTCAGGTCCCCGTGGGGCGGGCGTACCTGGGCTGTGTCGTGCTGGTCGTCCTCGCGGCAGTGCTGGTCGCCGGCACCCTGTTCGGGGCCGATACCGTTGAGGCCGACCTCGGCGCCCGCCACTGAGCAGGAGGAGCTGTCGCCGGCGCCAGGCATAGCTTGATACCGCTGGAGCGCGCCCCGGATGCCCCCGAATCGGTCGAGCGGTTGGCTATCCCGGCCGTCTCCATCCCGTACTCCCGGTCGCTGGAGAACGAGGTGATTCTCGGCACGGAGACGTCGCCGAGGCGGTCCAGGCGACGGTCGGATGAGCGCGGGTTGCCGTCGACACCGCGGACCTGTAGCCGGAGAAGGGGACCGACGATGCCGGCCTGGTCACCAACTGGTTCGTGATGAGGACGCTCGCGCCCGTGAGGGACACAGCCCTGCGAGGTACAGGTCGAGAAGGTTGACGTCGACATCCTCTCGCCGGCCGACGGCGTGCTTGACGAGATGGCGTACGGCGAGGACGACGAGTTCCAGCGTGGAGACGTGCTCGCGTCCCTCACAGCGGGCTGACCGGGCGTCACTTCGACCTCCAGTCGAAACCCTGCCGTGCTCTCGCCGTGAGATAATTCCACACAGTAGCCGCCCGGCTCAGAAGTCCCGGCCGGTCGCGGCCGCGGGCAGGTCGTTCGGCTCGACCGGCAGCCCCAACGCCTCCAGGGCTGTCTCCAGATGCTCGGAGTCGACGTACTCGTCGTTGTTCGCCATCCGGGCGGTGTGAGCGCGGGCGAGTACCTCGCCGCGACGCTCGTCCGGGATGGCGTACTTGTCCGCCGCGAGTTCGATGACGAGCCCGTTGTGGTCGTGGGTGTACAGCGAGTGGAACGCGCCGCGGTCGAATTCGTTCACCTCGTGGCCCGCCTCCAGCAGGCGGTCGCGGATAGCCGGTAGCTCCGCCGGCTCGATGCGGAACGCGAGGTGGTGGACTGCCCCGATCCCCGGGTCCTGGCCCGTGGCTGACTCGCGGTTTTCGTTCACGAAAAACGTGACCAGCCGGCCGTCTCCGGCGTCGAAAAAGAGGTGCTCGACCTCCTCGCGATCCAGGTTCGGCTGGCGCATCACCAGCGACAGCCCCAGGACGTCCCGGTAGAACGCCACCGTCTCTTCCGCGTTGCTTCCGACGAGGGTGACGTGATCCCATCCCGCCGATCGCAGCAGGCCGTCCGGCCGCTCGGCACTAACCTCGGTATCTGACACGGGTAGTAGTACGGGCCCGGCGGTGAAGTACTCCCTGGCGACGGCCGCGTCAGCCGGTGACAGCGGTGTCACCGCCCCCGCGGTTCCACCAGACTTATAACCGACAGGTTCGCCGTGCCGGTGTCCCCCGATGGTCAGCCTGATAGCCCTCCTCTCCGAGGCCGCCGAGCGGACCGACCGCACCCTCCCGCTGGCGGCAGTGCCCCTGGTCGTATCGCTGCTCGCCGTCGACAAGCTCCGCCGAGTCGCGGGGTTCGACGGTGTCAACTTCGGCGTCTCCTTTGGCTTCCCGTCGGCGGTCACCGGCGGCTGGACGTTCCTCAGCCTCCCTAGCGGCGGCCCCGGGATGACGGTGTACCCCTCGAACCTGCCCTCCTTCGCCGTCGCGACGGCGGCTGCGACGCTAGTGACTGCCGCGCTCGGCGCGGGCTACCTCGGCAGCCTGCGGCGCGCAATCGCCGGTAAGCAACGGCAGTTCCTCGCGGACACCCGGGCGTACGTCGCCCCCCTATTGCTGTTCCAGGCTGCCTCGCTGGCCGCCTCGCTGACGTTCGTCGGCGCGGCGCTGGTGTCGCCGGCGTTACTGGTGGTGGTGGTGCCGGTGCTGGTCGCGCTGGCGTACCTGTTCTACGCGACGCCGTATCTCGTCGTCACCGGTGATCGGTCGGTGGTGTCGGCGCTGTCCGCGAGTTACGGCTACGCCACTGAGGGGGGCGAGTACGCCTCGTTCTTTCTGCGCTATCTGGCGGCGACGGCGGTAGTGTCGCTCCCTGCGGTGCCGCTGTTCACCAGCCTCGGTCTGATCGGCTCGCTGGCAGGGATGGTGGTGCTCGCGCCGGTAGGACTGCTGTTCGACGACGCGACGATGGCATTCCTTCGGGACCTCGACAGCGCCGCCTCCGTACCCACCTTCCCCGGGGCTGGCGACCCCCCGGAGCCGGCGATTCGTCGCGTCCGGGACGGCAAGAACTGAGTGGCTCGGTCCGTGTCGCCCAGCAGGTGCTTTGAGGCTCGTAGAGGGCCCGCGGACGGCCGTGCTGCTGGTCGCCGGCCTCGCGCTCGTCCCGTTCCTGCCGGCGCTGCTGTTCGGCGGTTCCTTCCTGTCGGGCTGTTCACCGTCCTGGCGCAGCTGGTGCTCGCCGTCGGCGGCGGTATCGTCCTGATGTACGTCATCGCCCGCG
>CAZLOO010000011.1:0-18275 GCA_964561055.1 uncultured Halobacteriales archaeon | reverse complement strand
CCCATCCCGTCCCGAACTGTTGGGACTGGCCTTCTGACCTCCCGTCGTTCCCTTCCCCGAGTCACTACTCCGTCTGCTCGTTTCACCCGTCGGGTCGGACAATGACCGGTAGCAGGCGCACGACACGGATTCATCAAGAAGCGAGCACCGGTTCCGTCGTGCTCCGGATAGGGCTCAGGCCAGGGGGGCGGAAGATTCCCTCCATTACCTCGTAAGGGACCGTCTCCCCGGGGAAGCCGCCAACGGTAGCCGAGACGGGCCCGCATGGAGGTCGTCGGCGCAGGACGGTGAGGCGGCGGCGCTCAGGACCGCGCCAGCGCTAGCCCAAGCCCGATGATCGCCCCTAGTACCACTGCCCCGACCAGCAGCGCGACCGTTCCGCCAGCGCCTAGCTCCGGGAGCGACGGCGCCCTACCGACGCCCGAGAGCACCCCGACCACCCAGTCCAGGCCGACGACAGCGCTCACCTGTTCGAGGATGACGACTCCAGCCACGAGGACCGCCCCGCCGGTAAGCCACCGGGACCAGGCGCCCGCGTCACGGTCAGGACTGTTCCACCCGCCCCCTCGCTCGCTGTCCTCAGGCGTTTCCTGGAAGAGTAGCCGCCAGGCCGCTAGCGCCGGCCCACCCCTGAGCGCGGCGCCGGACAAGGTTCCGAGGGCATAGAAGCCGAGCGCAACGACGAACTCGTCCTCGAACCCCGCCTCGCGGAGCGTCTCGGGGTCCTCAACTGCGGTTCGGACGCTGTAGGCTGCCAGCGCGATTCCCGCACCGGCGGCCTGTGCCAGCCCCACTACCAGCGAGGTCACGGCCCCGCGGTTGGGCACCGCCGCTAATATTGCTATCAGGACGACAGCCGTCGCCGCGGCGCCGAACAGTCGGTCACGCACGGTCTCCAGCCGCCCTTCGCGTTCCCATCGCTCGCGCGCCGCGAGCGCCCGCCCGCGGGTGGCATCGTCCAGCGTCATGGCTTTTGTACTCCAGCCGCTTCTACCTCCCGTCGCGGGGTATAAACGGCCGGCGTGCCTATAGTTGATATGTCCGAACTGCAGGAGATCCCGGAGAGCGAGGAGGAGTGGCGCGAGATACTCACCGAGGAGGAGTACCGCATCCTCCGTGAGAAGGGGACCGAGCCGCGCTTCTCGGGGGAGTACCTCGATGAGATGCCGGATGGACGGTTCACCTGTGCCGGCTGTGGCGCCGAACTATTCGACACTGACACTAAGTTCGGGTCCGGCACCGGCTGGCCAAGCTTCTATGACGCAAAGGAGGGCGCCGTCGAGTTCGAGAAGGACACCTCTCATGGGATGGTTCGGACGGAGGTACTGTGTGCCCGGTGTGGCGGCCACCTCGGGCACGTGTTCGACGACGGCCCGGAGCCGACCGGGAAGCGCTACTGTATCAACTCCGTTTCTATCGACTTCGAGGAGTGACCGAAAACGGGTAGACAGGCCCGCGCCACCGTCTACCGTGGACGGCAGCTATACCCTACTGGTCGACCTCGCCAGCAGCACGACGGTCACGATCGGCGCGCTGGGGAAGCACCGGCTCCGGGCGGGTCGGTACGCCTATACTGGGAGCGCGTTTGGCCCCGGCGGCCTGACCCGCGTCAATCGCCACCGCGAACTCGCGCGCGGGGAGCGGGATACCCACCACTGGCACGTGGACTACCTGCTCGGGGCGGCCCGGGCCTCCGTCGCGGCGGTCGTCATCAGCGAGGGCGTCGACATTGAGTGTGCCGTCGCTGGGGCCCTGGATGACCGGTTCGAGCGGGTCGAGAGGTTCGGCGCGTCGGACTGTGACTGCCCGAGCCACCTCCATCACGCGCCGCCCGGCGACGCGGAGGCGCTGGCGGCTGCCGCCGAGCGCGCCCACGAGACGGCCCGCAAGCGGGAGTGAGAGAATCGAGAGGTACGAGAAAGCGCTAGTTGAGCGACGGCACTGTCGCTTGCGGGTGGTAAGGGTGTCATTCGAATGCCGGTACGCCGTCTGGTGTGGTCGCCGAGTTACAGGCGAGTGACGTTCTTGGCGCGCGGGCCCTTGTCGGCCTGCACGATGTCGAACTCCAGCTCCTGTCCCTCTTCGAGGTCCGGGCCGCCAACGTCCTCCATGTGGAAGAACACGTCCTCCTCGGAGTCCTCAGTCGAAATGAAACCGTAACCGCCCGTGTCGTTGAAGAAGTCGACCTTGCCTGTCGCCATTGCATCCGAACGGAAGCCCCCACGACTGATAACGCTTCCGAGACGAACATCGGGCCGTCGAACGGCGCCTACGGCCCCGCTAGTGACCGCTAGTCGGGTCTCACCTTTCTCAGTCCATTGTGTAGCCGTCGAACCGCCCGGCGGCGTAACGGAGGCTGACGGCCGCCGTCAGCCCTCCGAATAGGAGGGTCGCCCCGGTCCCGCTTGCGACGACGATAGCTGGCTCCAGGCCGGTCGCACCGATCAGCGCCACCCGAGCAGGCGGGACGCCGGCGACGAGACCGGGCAGCGCCAGCGCCAGCAGCGCCAGCGAGTACACAATGAACGCGTACACGCTCGGGACGACCGCCTGCCGGCCGCGAAACACTTGCACCGGCTCCCGGCGGGGAAACACCATCCCGGCGCCGGTTGCGACTCCAGCCGCGATGGCCGGCAGCAGCGCCGACAGCGCGACCAGCCCGGCCAGCGTGGCTGGGCCGGCGCCGGCCAGCAACCCGGTCACGACGGCCAGCGGCACCACCACCGGCGTCCCGACGGCGACCCCCGCAAGGCATAGCCCGCCGACGAACGACCAACCGCCTATCGGGGAGGTTGCGGTCACCGGGAGTACCGGCCCCTCGTCGCCCAGGGGGTTGAGGGTGAACGCCGCCCCAACCGCCCAAGCGCCGTACAGCGCCACCAGAATGGGAAGCGAGCCCGGCACCGTCCCTGTCTCGACTACCTCGACCAGCGGCGTGACGAACGCAAACAGCGGATAGAGCACGTAGATGAGTCGCAGCGGCGAGCGCCAGGCCCGGAGCCAGCTTTTGCGCGCCACTCGGACCACTGGACGCGGTAGGCCGAGCAGTCCCCCCGTCATCCGGGAGTCGCTGGTCGCGTCGCCAGCAGGCTCGACCGGCTCTCGGTACCACAGCGCGTCCGCCAGCCGGACGCACGCCGCCGCTCCGACAGGGATACCGACGACCGCTAACAGAGCCGCCCCCGCCGCTTGGCCTGGGTCCGCGCTTCCGGCGACGGCAACCAGCCCGAGATCGGCGAACCAGCCTAGCGGCGTCCCCCCAGCTGCGCCAGCGATGCCGCCGAACGCGGCTGCGGACTCCTCGCCGCGGGCGACGACCAGGAAGTATAGCGCGAACAGCCCCACGCCGATGACGGTCTTGTAGCGGGCTAGCAGTGCCGAGCGGGCGATGGCGATGCGGGCCGCCAGACCGAGCGCGTAGCCGGCGACAATGCCGCCGGTCAACAGCGCCAGTAGGGCGCCCGCTACCAGCGCCGCGCTGGCGGGCGAGCCGGTGCCGATACCGAACGCAACGCCGATGCCCAGCGCCGGCAGCCCTGTGGCCCCAAGTACGAGCGCCAGCTCCGCCCCGAGCAGCCCTAAAACGACCTCCCGGTGGGAGGCCGCCAGGAGGAGCCCGTCGCCGTGGGCCGGGACACCGGTTGTCTGGACCGCCCGGACAGCGGTGAACGCGGCCGCCCCGACTGGCACCAGCCCAGCAATCAGGCGGGCAGTGGCGGTCGGGTCCAGACTTCCGGCGGCCACCTCGCGGCCGGCGAAGAACGCGACTGCGATACTTCCGCCCGCCGGCACCAGTAGGAACAGGCCGGCGACGGCGGTAGCGGCGAGCTGTACCCCGCCGAGCGCACGGATCCGCCGGCGGAGTTCGGTACGGACAATCAGACCGGCGTGGCCTGCCGTGCTCATCGCTCCCGCTTGACTGGCTGCTGACCGTCCGTGACCGCAAAAAAGGCGTCCTCAAGCGAGCGACCTTCGCCGGCGCCAGCGCGCCGTTTCAGCGTCTCCGGCGATCCTTCGGCGACCAGTCGACCGTCGTACAGTACGCCGACCGTGTCTGCGAGGTCATCAACCACAGGGAGGGTGTGCGTTGAGAGGAAGACGGTCGTCTCGCCGGCGGCAAGGTCGGAGATTGTTTCCCGGACGGTACGTGCCGCCCGGGGGTCGAGCCCACTGGTCGGCTCGTCGAGAAAGAGGACGGTGGGGTCGTGGAGGATGGCCTGGATGATGCCGAGTTTCCCACGCATCCCCTTCGAGTAGGTGGATATTCGCGCGTCGGCGTCGCCCGCGAGGCCGAACCGCTCCAGCAGGGTACCAATACGCTCGGCGGCCGTCCTGTCTGGGATGTCACGGAGCCCGGCAATGTACTCCAGTTGCTCGCGGCCAGTGAGCTCATCGTACAGTGGCGGGGTCTCCGGCAGGTAGCCGATGCGCTCGGTCACCCGGTCGCGGCGCTCGATCGACTGGCCGTCAATGCGGGCGGTGCCGCTGGTAGGGCGTAACAGCGTCACTAGCATCCGGATGGTAGTGGTCTTGCCCGCGCCGTTCGGACCGAGGAAGCCGTACACCCTGCCGTGGGGGACTGAGAGGTCGACTCCACGCACTGCCGGCTCCCGGCCGTAACGCTTGGAGAGGGCGTCGGCCTCGATGGCCGGCGGGGACCCGGACATGTATTATGCTGGGTCCGGGCGTCACTAAACGCTGTCTCTTATGGCGTGACGAGAAAGAGCAGCGCCGAGATGGCCGCTGCCACCAGCACGAACGCCGCCGCCAGCGCGCCGCCGATGGAGATCATCGCGTTGGCGTGGCTCGCTAGCGTCTCCGTCCGGTCGTTGCCGAAGACAGTCACCTCCGCGCGCTCGGTTGCCATCCCCGCCTCCACCGGCTCCAGGTCCTCGGCGGCCTGGCCGGTAACGTCTTTTATTACCGCTATCAGCGCCTCATGATCGATAGCAGCGCCGACCTGATTGGCCGCCTCGACGGTATTGACGATGTGGGTATCGGTGGTCATCACCTCTGCCTCGCTGACGCCGAGGTCGCTCCCGACGAGCGATTCCACGATGGTCCCCCGGAGGCCAGGCTCCATATTGTTGCCGTCAATGAGGACGTAGGCCGTGCGCTGGTCACCGGCCTCCAGCACCGCAACTCGCACCCCTAGCGGGCCGATGCCGTCGATAGGGTCCCAGTCAGTAGGGTCCCAGGCAACTCCCATCTCGAGGGGGACCTGCTCGGCCTCGACCAGTCGTTCGCCGGCCCGGCCGGCCGCCTGCATCATGTCGAACGAGCGCTTGGATCCAGGGGTAACGTGGCCGAGGTCGTCCCCCTCCAGGCCGTCGTTGGAGTTGTGGGCGTCTACCAGCATCACCTCGTCTAGACCGCCCGAGCGGGCCTCCGCGGCCGCTGACAACCCGACGGCGTACTCCACGTCGTCGGCGAACCCCGGGGCATAGGTCGCTACCAGCAGCGCGTTCCCGTCGAACGACTGGCCGAGAATCGAGGCCTCCCCAACCCGCGTACGGACGCTGGCGGTGGCGGTCGCGCTGTACTCGATACGGTCGTAGGCCTCGCGAGCGGCTGCCAGCACGGCGTCGACCTCCCGCTCGGTGACGAGATTAAAGTCGTGGCCAGCGGTCGCGTGGGGCGGGAATGCTAGCCCTTCGGCGCTAGTCGCCACCCGCTCGGGGAGGTTGCCGCCGCCAATCTCCCCCATCGGCCCGGGGTGTATCATCGGGAGAACGAATCGGGCCTTCTCCCGGGTGACCGCCTCCTGCCGGCGTCCCGTCAGCGCGCCCGCGGCGGCCGCGCCCCCATCCGTGTCCACCTGCGATCGGAACGACAGCACTGTCACTGGGACGACCGCCCGTTCGCCGATTTCCTCGAAGAAGTCCTCCAGTTCCCGGGTTCCCTCAGCGAGGTGACCAATAAACCCCCGGACGAAATCCAGCACGGACACCCCCAGCGAGCGCTTCCAGGGGTTGTCGATGATGGCGAGAAACAGCTTCGTTGCCAGCGCGTACAGCACGCAGATGGCCGCCAGCAGGAGGAAGTCAGTCGGAACGACCACCAGCAGTTCGGGCGGCGCCTGCTCCGGGCGCGAGAGGTATGACTGCAGCACGGGACCGCCGATCTCGACGAACCGGGCAGTGCCGCTGTAGACGAACAGCAGCACCGCGGCGGCGGCGGTCTGGATGCTCGCGGGGACGGACGCCAGCAGCATCGACTTCTGGGAGACGGCCATCACCGCCAGCAGGCGGACGGCGAACACGGCGCCTAACGCCGCGATCAGTGCGTCGAACACGAACGGCTGGTCAAGGTTGAACGGGACGACCCCACCCGGCCCCGCGACCAGCGTCACCACCCCGGCAATCAGCATCACGGCGACGACCAGTAGCTCACAGAACAGCGCCAGGAGCGATGCCCGGTTGGGGGTGAGATTACCGCCGAGCCGGCGGTCCACCAGCGGGGTGAGCGCGCTGGCGACGACAGTCGGGATGCCAATAAAGAATATCCCCTGCCAGGCATCCTCCAACACGAACCGGGAGTCGAACGCCGCGATCCCCGCCAGTGCCGCAATCAGAAGCGAGAACCCCACGCTGGCGTACCAAGACGGGGCCCTGAAGATGAACCGCGACAGCCCGGCGAGGGTGCCCTGTGTGTTGGTCATTGTCGGATAGCGCTACCGACACCGGGTCAAAAAGTTCTCGAACACCACCTCCCCTCTCTCCGTGTGGGCCACCTCCGGGTGCCATTGGACGCCGTACAGATCCCGGTCCGGGTTGCCCATCGCCTCCACTGCGCAGATGTCGCTGTGCCCGGTGACGGCGAACCCATCGGGCACGAGCTTCACCTCGTCGGCGTGGCTGGCCCACACCCGAGTCTCGGGGGCCAGCGAACCCACCACCGGGTCATCGGGGTCGTCGATACTGACGGTCACGTCCGCGTACCCACCGTAGTCACCGGAGCCGACCTTACCGCCGAGCGCGGCGGCCATGTCCTGCATCCCGAGGCAGATACCGAGCACCGGTACCCCCATGTCGAGATACCGCCCGCCACGTTCCGGGTCTGCGCTGTGGGGACCGCCGGACAGCACGACCCCGTCTGCACCCAGTTCTTCCGGCGGAGTCGTGTTGGGAACGATCTCCGCGTCGACACCCAGGTCACGGAGCGCGCGCTGCTCAAGATGGGTGAACTGGCCGTCGTTGTCTACCACCGCGATACGTGTCATTGCCGGGAGTTGACCGCCATCGCTGATAAAGTTCCTGTTAACACCGCCCTTCCAGGGTCCGTGCCGGAGCGGGCCGCTACGGTCGGTGGAGCGACAGCCTCACTCCACAGCACGGGACGTCTCTGGGACCAGACCACTCAGGATGGTTTCCTCCACCCGCTCCGGTAGGTACGGCGTCCGCATGTGCCAAAGCTGAAACCGATTGATGTCCGGTTTAGGGGTCGTTTCGCGGGCCGAGGTGGGCTAGTTACTCAACCAGCCCTGTGTGGTATGGTAATCAGCTCGATATGACTGACGACATGAGATCGGCTCCGTTGGGGAGTCAATAGACGATCGGGAGAGCATGGGGGGATGCAACAGACGCTGCGGGAGCGCTCGTGGACCTGAATCCGACAGCGGCAGGGGTCGTCGATTCCTCACCTGACGAGTGCCACGACCCGGACGGGGTCCGCGAGGCTGCAATCGGCGGCGTGCTGGCCTACTACACGAACCCTGACCCTGACCCGGCGTTCACGGACTGCTCAGAGGAGGCGTTCGTAGAGGAGTGGTTCCTCGACTTCGGCTACTTCGAGGGGTTCGTAGAGGTGGCGAGACACTGGAGTTCAAGAGCGCCAGCACCGTCGGGACCGATTCGGACAGCAACAAACAGGACGTACTCGAACTGGAATTCGAGAACAGCGGCACGGCGGACGGCAGGTGACCCGGCACCGGGTGAACACGTTCATCGCGACGGCGCTAAGCGGGCGCTCTGACGTGCTGGACATCCAGGAGATGCGAATCGCCGAGGGGACGGTGACGAACCTGTCCATCCTCCGACTCCGCGACGAGCCTCAACGCCCGTGGAGAACGCGTCCCGCTCAGCTCCAGGGTGTCCTCTCCGGCCCGGTCGTGTACACCGTCCAGTTCCGTGACGGGAACGGTAACAAAATAGGGATCCAGGAGGGGAACATGTTCATGCTCGCAGTGGACTACGCTGACGTCGGCATCTGTCGGTAGCTAATCCGTGTCGATCCGTAGGCTACCAGCCCACTTTTCCACTGGCGCTGTCGTCTAACTGTACCCACGCCAGCGGTGGCCACACTCCTTGCACTTGAAGAAGCGTGTCGGCGGCTCGTCGGCGCTGGCGGTCTGTTTGATCTCGTACCATGCCGCCCCGTGGCCACACTGCTCGCAGGTGACGTCCTTTGCAGTCGGTTTCCCTTCGTCAGGGTCGCCATCAGACTCGATGACGTCGTCGAACGTCTGCTCCTCGCGGCTCTCGTACTGCTCGGAGAGCCCCTCCTCTTTCCCCTGGCGGGCGCCACACGAAGAGCACACCATCTCCTCGCCGTCGGCGTGCATCAGCGAGCCACAGTCGTCGCAAAACTGCATATTTTGATTACGGGGTCGTCGCTGAAAAGCGTCCGGTCATTTCTCGGGGACAGGCCGGCACCCGTCCTCCGCGAGCGCCTCGCGCTCGGCGACGACCGGGCAGTTCATCACCCGGAAGTGCTCGCGGTCGACCATCTCCACGATTCGGGTGCCGGCGTGGGTACAGCCGACCGACGGCGGCACCTCGAAGTGCTCGCAGCGCTCACAGTAGCTGCGCTTCGGGACGATGCTCTCACCGGACCCGACCACATCCGCCTCCGGATCTGTGGAGCGCTCGTCGAACACCTCCGGGTCGGCTCCCTTGCCCGGGTCGCTGCTAAGCAGATTTTCCCCGTCCGCTTCCTCCTGACTATGGCCGTCAAACTCTGGCACCGGATCGGCTCCCCCCTCCGTGTCGTCGGTATCTTCGCTCATCGTTCTGTTCAGGGGAAGTTGGCGGAGGTCACGGATAAGCATTGTAGCTGGGGGGCTCGGTAACTTTGAGGCGGAATCTTTAGCCCGGCCACTTCGCTCGTTGTTCAAGACCCCATAGCAAGCAGACATGGTGCCTACTCTTTATCGAATGTTCCTATCGCTTCCCCCTAACGTAATCTTAGCTGATATTCGCGACCGGTCATCGGGCGATTGCGGGGTCATAGAGCGCCTTCGGACGGCTGTCCGAGTACACCGGACACGAAGCCGAGATGCACGGTATCGCCGTTGGGCAGCTTGCCCCTGAGAATACGTCGCGACGTTGCTCGCACTGTGGTTCCATTCATCGGAGCAACCGCGAAGACGAACCGTTTGAGTGCTTCAACCGTGTTATCGATACCATGCCAGTTACAACGCCGCCAGGAGGATCGTACTGCGCTATACCCGCCGTAACCACAGTGACGACGGCAGGGCCGACTCCGTGGGCGTGCGCTTGAGTCGGGGGACGCTGAACAAGAGTGGAGACTACGAATCTCCTGTCGTGGAATCTGGCTGGAGCGTGAGTCCACGCAAAAGACCCACCCCAACAAAACGAATGGCGATTCCGGGAGCGAGTAGGGGAGGGTAAGGTGGGTAGCTTACTCGAAGCGGTCGGTGTCGAGTCGGCCTTGGAGCTCGTCGAGCCACCCTTCCTCGCGGAGTTCCTCTAGCCGCTCGCGAAAGTGATCGCGACAGAGCCCCACCTTGACGCCGTCCTTCTCGACCGCAATGTCGGCGTCGGTGTCGCAGTAGTGGCAATGCATCATATCTTGGTACGCGGCACGGGCTACTGAACCCTGCGGTCGTGTCAGACGGGGGGCTGACGCTATCCGGGTTCGACCCGCTCGCGAAAGCCCCGGTACTCCGCGCGGGACAGGCCCGCCTTGCCCAATTCCCGGTCGTGGGCGTCGGAGCCGCCGGTCGGAACGAGATCGTGGGCCTCGGTGGCCTGCTTGACCGGCCGCGGATCGACCTCCCGACCGTACGGGTAGTGTAGTTCGACGGCATCCAGCGACTCACACAGCGCCAGCGCCTGCTCTGGGTCGTCGTAACGCAGCGGGTGAGCGAGCCCTACCAGTCCGCATGCTTCGTCCAAGAGGTCCCGGCCGCGCTCGAATCCAGGCACGTCACGGGAAACGTAGCAGGGGCCGTCGTCGCCTATCAGCTCCTCAAATGCTTCTTGATAGTCGTAGCCGGCGTCGCTGGCTTCAATGGCACGAGCGATATGGGGTCGCCCGACACCCGGCTGGAGGGCGACATCGAGCTCCGCACCCGTCTCCGCTTCGACGAGGTCGACCATGCGGCCGGCGCGCTCCACCCGGTCGCGCTGGATGCGCTCACACTCCGCTCCAAGTGCCTCCGTCCGTTCGGCCGCGTAGCCGAGCAGGTCCACTTTTCCAAAGCCGGCGTCGACCCGGAGCTCGACACCGTGGACGAGCGTTACGCCCTCGCGGTGGACGACTGACGCCGGCAGCGCCGGATTGAGCCGGTCGTGGTCCGTCACCGCCACCACCTCGACACCGGCTTCCTGCGCGGCGGCCGGCACCTCCTCAAGGGTCAAGGTCCCGTCGGAGTTATCAGTGTGTACGTGGAGGTCCGCAACGATCATGTGCGAACGTCACGCGGGTTGGGAAAAACGCCTCCGGTCCAGGGCGAGTCTTCAACTACGGGGATGGGGCCAGAGCCAGCATGCTCTGAGGACCGCCGTGGAGCGCTCCGCGACGAGGACGACACGCTTCCCGTGAGGGGTCCGTCGCCAGTCAGCTACACCCACTGGACGGCGCCGCTCAGGTCTACGACCGGCGAGCCGTGGACGTACCCTCGGACGGAGCCGTTTGGGCGGGCGCGATACACCACGGCGGGGGTGTGTCCGACGGCGGGGCGTTCGGCGGCAACGGGGTTCCACTCGTCGTCCCGGAACGATGAACAGTCCACCAGCAGCAGCGCGCCCGGGTGGGCGGCCAGCTGGCCGTCCCGCTTGGCGTCGGTAGTAGCCCGGAGCGCCGCCCGGGGGGTGTTCGCCGCCCGTCGCCCCGGCGCGCGGGGACGGGTCACCTCGACGAGATACTGGCTGTCAGCCCTGAAATCGAGGGCATAGCCGCTGTCGAGTTCGATCTCCGGGACGAACGTGTAGCCGGCGTCGTACAGCAGCTTCGCGGCGGTGAACTCCGCCATCGCCGCTCCCATACGGGTCATGTCCACGTGGGGGCTGGTGCCGAGCTTGCCGGCCATCGTCTCCCGGTAGTCGTCGAGCACGCCAGTCCGGAGGAACCGCTCGTAAAACTCCAGGGCTGCCTCCGGGTCGGCGTCCGGAAAGCCGGCGGCGTGTTCCTGGAAGAACGCCCGCGTACTCTCGCGGCCGTCCTTCGAGAGGAACACCGGGAGAAAGAACCACGAGACGTGTGGGTACTCCGCCAGCCAGGGGGACTGCTCGTGCAGGTCAGCCAGCAGCTCCCGCTGTGCCCAGCGCCCGACAGGGTATGGCACCTCGTGGAAGGCGAACTTCTCAGTCTGCCAGAGCGCTCGGGGGGTCTCGGTGTTGCCCATCCAGTAAGCGCCCCTGTCGTTCCAGAGGAACAGCGCGAAGTCACCGTTCTCCATGTCTAGACGACAGCCGTCGAACCCGTCCGGAGGGTTGAACCGTGCCGGCCCAATCGTCGCGCCGAACGACCCGTCGAGGGGGGTGAACAACTGCTGGCGTACGCGCTGCTGGGACCACGACTCCTCTGAACGACGGAACCGAAGTGGACCGGCCACAGCGGAGAGTGGCCTTCCAAGCGTTTAGCCGTTCCGTCGCTCCAGCCGGACCAGCAGACCACCGGCACCGACACACTGATAATGGGGTACTGACAAGTGAAAACGTACCATGTCAATGGGTGCCTATGACGAGGAGGAACACGAGCGCCGTGAGGCGAAGGCGGGCGCCGTCGATGCCGAGTTCGACGACGACCGGGTCGATTACCGGGGCACGGTAGAGTTCGATACCGGCGGCTCGACGGAGGCACTTCTCGACCAGTTCGAGCGGATCAAGTCGCGCTGAGTCGTCCCCGCCTTGTGGTCAGTACAAGCACCGAGGCACCGGAGACGGCCGCCACCGCGGCGACGTGGCCGATTAGCACGGCGGCCAGTACCGGCTCCCCGGCGACGAACGGCAATAGTAGTAACTGCAGCAGGCCAAACCCGATGTTCTCTAGGTCCGCCCGCCGGAGCGTCCGGGCTGTCCGATCGTCAAACCGGTAGCGCAGCGAGCGCCACAGCGCCGTGATGGAGTACCACCAGCCGGTGCCGATGCGGTAGCAGACGTCCCACAGCACCAGCAGCATCAGGTAGACGACGACGAACGACTCGTTGGCGCCCAGCGCAGACAGCAGCGGGTCAGTGCTGCGCTGTGGGTCGAACACGAATAGGTGTGTGACCAGTGCCACGTATGCAAGCACGCTCAGCACCACCTCGATGCTTGAGCCGAACAATAGTCGCCGGTAGGACTCCGGCAGCGCCTCCGCCCGGACGAGCGTGGAGATGCGCAGCATCTCAACGCTACCGACGGCGGCGACGAACACCGCGGCGGTGCCCGCCAGCGCGGCCGTCCACAGCCCGTAGTACCACGCCGCGACGAGGATGACGACCTCGAATAGCACGATCTGGAGTGCGACCGCCGCTCGCCGGGACAGATCGATTCCCGGGAGCGCGGTGACGATACTCTCGTAGGCCCACGTCTCCCCGAAGTCGACGCTCATGTCTGTACCGCTCCCCTCACGGGTAGGCCTCCGGCACCGCGAGTTCGACCCGCTCGGCCGGTTCGAGCCGCTCCTCGCGCTCGCCGAGCGCTTGCTCGACTGCCTCGTCGAACGGCGTCAGCTCTATCGGAACGAACGTCCGGATACGAGTGTCGTTGACGACGACGCTGTTCTTCAGCCCGTGAATCAGCGGGGTCGCCACCGACGTGGAGACGTCCGTCACGAGACCGATCCAGTACGCCGACAGCTTTGGTGTAAGCACCGGCACCGGGAGAATTAACGGCGGGAATCCGAGAATCCGCTCGGTGACGCGGGCCAGTATCTCTTGATAGGTGAGCACGTCCGGACCGCCGATCTCGAACGTATTGCCGGCGGTGGCTGGCACGTCTAGTACGCCGACGAGATAGGCGATAACGTCGTCGATGGCGATCGGCTGGCAAGGGGTGCGCACCCACTTGGGAGTAATCATGAATGGCAGCCGCGAGCCAAGCTGACGGATAACGTCGAAGCTGGCGCTCCCGTCGCCGATGATGATTGCCGCCCGCAATGTCGTCAGGTCGTACTCCCCCTCGCCGAGGATATACTCCACCTCCCGGCGCGAGCGGAGGTGCTTCGACAGTTCGTTGCGGTCCTCGCCGAGCCCGCCGAGATACACTACCCGTTCAACGTTCACGTCGCTGGCCGCGCGGGCGAAGTTACGCGCCCCGCGGCGATCCCGTTCCTCGAACTCGTCGCCGGCCTGCATCGAGTGGATCAGATAGTAGGCCGCGTCGACCCCTTCGAGTGCGTGCTCGAAGCTACCGTACTCCAGAACATCACCCTCCGCGACGACCACTCCTTCAGGGGGGTTGTACCGGCTCGCGTCCCGGGTGAGCGCGACGACCTCGTGACCGGCCTCAACGAGCGCGGGGACCAGTCGCCCGCCGACAAACCCCGTCGCGCCAGTGACAAGAACGCGCATATCCGCTGTACGGCGGACACGGGATAAATCCCTTCGCTCCCGCACCCAGCCGAAGGGCTTTGTCCGGTGGTGCCCTACTCCGCCTGTGACCAATGAACCGTGTGACGGCTGCGGGGCGGACGTGCCCATCGCCGGCGGCGTGGCCGACGTCTGGTCGTTCTCAGGGACGACCGGCGGGTTGACGCTGGAGCTGGTTGACGGAAGCGAGCACTTCCTCTGTTTCGACTGTATCTCTCGGCTCCCCGAGGACCGCGAGCCGACCGCCGACGACGTGGCCAACCTCCCCGACGGTGGGGCCGAGTAGCCTCCTTACAGGACCGCCGCGATCCCGTAGACGACAGAGGAGCCGAGCATCAGCACCACGAGCAGTAGGGCGATGATCTGCTGTCTGTCCATGTAGGGTGATGGCGCCCGCGCCGCTTAATCCCGACGGCCAGGACCGCAACCGGTTCAACTCGGCCGCCGCTACCAGGGGTATGCATTTCGACCAACGAACCCAGGCGGCGCTCCGCGCGGTCGGGCTCTCCCCCGAAGAGATAGAGACTGCCTCGGAGCACGTCGTCCGGGCGACCAGCGAGGCGGCAGCGGACCTGGAGGCGTTCTTCGAGGAAGGCGGCATCTACTACTCGGACATGGACCTCGCCCACTCCAACGAGGACGTCCAGACCCATGAGGTGGAGTTTCTTGACCTGTATACCCACGCGGCGGACATCCGAGGCTACCTGCGTTTCGAGAGCTGGGGTGTCCCGGTTGAAGGAGGTCGGGTGCTGGAGGACGGTCTCGTCGAACTCCGACTGGGGGCGACCGTCCATGGCCGGGTCCGATTCGCACCGGACCGCGAGGCGCTATGACCGGCGGGGCGGTCCGGCTGCGGGGTATATATACGACGGCGCTCACTAGCCTGCTCGGTGCGTCCTTCGACGTTGTGCAGGCGTCAGACCCCATCCAACGGCGCTTCGAGGACGACTTCGCGGTGGCGCCGGCGGACGTGGCAATCCGGACCGGACCGGATCGCCAGGGTGTCTGTGTGGCTGGTACCGGTCCGGTGGAGGACGTTGCTGGGACTCTTGTCGCGGTCGGCCTGGACGCGCTGTCATGGTCGGTACCGCTCCCGGAGGGCGCGGTGTTCGACGGGCAGGTGACTGACACGCTCGGCGGGGGCGCAGTCGTGGACTGCGGCCCAGGCAAGGGGTATCTCCCCTACGGTGCGACCGAGGACCACGTCGAAACGGGCGACGCGGTCCGAGTGCAGGTCCGGAAATCGACGCCACCGTGGAGCGACGACCGGCCAGAACTGGACACGACACTGCGGGTCGACAACGGCGTCGGGCGGCTGGTCCGAGGGGTCAGGGACGCGGGTGGCCTGGACCTCGCAGACGTGCTCCCAACGGACCCCCGCGAGGGGTGGGGGGTGCGATGGTCGGAGACCGCCGACAGCGCGGGGCTCGACGCACTCCAGGAAGCGCTGGCGGGACTGAACGACCGCGCTGCCGACTTGGACGAAGCGCTGTCGGCCGATCGAGGAGGCGTCGGCCGGCTCACCGACAGGCGGGGAACCCGGTGGGTGTGGTTCGGGCGGGCGTCCCGGAGCGCATTGGACGGGAAGCGTCGCGCCGTAACGTCGACGATGCCCGGCCACCACCGAATCAAGGCCGGTCACGACGCCGCCAGCGCGGCGGTAGACTTCGCCGAGGCGGTGTGTGATCCCTCCGGCGAGTTCCCGTTCGAGGCGGTCACCCGGCAGTTCGGACCACAGGAGGGCGACCACCTCGCCATCGGCCACGGGAAGCCCAACGGTCGACTGATCGTACTCGGGCGGGGCGAGGTGACGGACTACGATCCGGATGGCACGGTCACGATCGAGCGGGAGATGAGCCCTGGCGGTACCTACGACGCGCTGGATATTGAGCGGCGTGCCGGCGACGTGGCAGTGACGAAGCTCACCGAGGGCCGCTGGTGGTACCCGACGGTGTACCGCAGTGCTGACGGGGAGCGCCGCGGGACCTACGTTAACGTCTGCACGCCCGTCGAACTGTTCCCCGATGTCGCTCGCTATGTAGATCTTCACGTGGATGTCGTCAAGCATCGCGACGGTCGTGTGGAGCGGGTGGACGACGACGAACTGGATGCGGCTGTCGAGGCCGGCCACTTGGGCGATGATATCGCAGAGAAGGCCCGGACGGTTGCCAGCGCCGTTGAGAGAGCGCTCTAATCCCGGAGCAGTTGGTAGGCTGCCCCGAGGCCGAGAGCCCCCAGCGCCGCCGTCACGCCGAATCCGGGGGTACTCACTGGGTATGGCTCGACGCCATTCCCGTCCGTCGCCGTGGTCGAAGTCGGGGCCCGGGTCGTCGTTTGCGCCGGGAGGTCCGGCTCCGGGAACGTGTATACCCGCCCCCCGTCGCCGCTTCCCTCTGAGGGGTCGCCCCGGCTGGACGCGAGGAAGAACTCCCCCGGCCGGGCAGCCTGCGCGGTCCAGAAGCTCGTCGAATCCGAGTCCCGCCACGCGCGTAGTTCCTCTGGGGTGGCGGGGTCGCTCACGTCCAGCAGCCGGACGCCACCGGCATACCAGGCGGCGTACAGCCGCCCGGCTGCGAACTCGAAGTTATGTGCTGTCGTCCAAGTGCCGCCGAAGGTGGGGTCGTCCGTCGGCGGCGGGGCGACGGTCCCCACCTTCTCAGCCGCGGTCGGGTCGGCGATGTCGTACAGATCAATGCCAGAGGGGCCGCCCTCCCCATCGGTTCCCCAGGATTCCATCCCGACGCCGAGCAGGGTCGCGTCCTCGTTCACTGTGACGTAGTGGTCGTTGCCCGGTGGGAGAAACGACTCCCGCCTGGCCGCCGAGCCATCCATCCCCTCGAACGCCGACGGGTCCGGTCCGCGGAGCTTAGTCAGCAGCTCCGGAGTCGCGGGATTGCCCACGTCGACAATGTACGTGCCGGCGTCCCAGTAGGCGAGGTAGGCGACGCCGTCCCGAACGTAGATATCGTGGAGCGTCTTCAGCGGCGCTGGCACCGCTCTCCAGCCCTCGTTGGCATCTAGCAGCCCCCATCGGCCAACCTCCTCGGTCGTTCCGTCATACACGACGAGCGGGTTCCCCTCGCCGTCGTTACTCGCCAGGTACGCGTAGCCGTCACGCAAAAAGGTGTTGTGGTGGAAGAATTCCGTCTCGACGGCCCCCACCCGCTCGGGGGCGGCGGGGTCGCTCACGTCGTACAGCACGAACGCGTTGAGGTCGGTCGCACCGTTGGCCGGTCCGGCGACCAGCAGGCGGTTTCCGTCGACTTTCACGTCCTGGATATCTCCCAATGGGCCGCCCTCACGGTCAGCCAGCACGGACCGGTTCTCGTAGACCACCGACGGCTCGGCGGGATCAGCGATATCGACGACCGCGAATCCGTCACCGGTGGCGAGGAAGGCGTGGTCGTAGCCGACGACTGCCTCCTTCGCCCCGGGAACGCCGACGCTGCCCAGCGGTTCGTACCCCTCTTGGCTGGCGGCGCTTCCGACGGCGCCGCCCGCGAGCGCTGCGGTTCCCAGCCCCCGGAGGACGTCGCGGCGGGTGGGGAGCCCGTCCATATCGTAGCTTGGGGTCTCACGCGCCTATGGGTTTCGTATGCAGGGCACATGCCGACTTCTGTTTACCACCCGGCGACGGATTGAAGCCCTGGGGCTGTCTAGCGATGTGCATGGCGACCGATGACCAACCGACGGCGGACCTTCCCGACCTCGGAGAGACGGAACGAACGGCTCTTCACGAGGCAGAACTAGGCCTGGAGTGGCTCCGCCGGGCCCACGGGGCGCTCGTGGAATTCCACCACGACACCGGCCACGCGATGGATCATCTCGCCCGTGCGGAGTCACTATTCCGCGAGACTGGACGGACGGACCTGGCAAACGCCCTCCGGGACGACCACCTGCCGAGGGGCGTCATCGACGGCGGCCGCTGGAGCTACGACGTGCTCGAGACGTTCGAGGAGGGGTTCATGGAGCCGCTGACCGGGTTCGAGCGAGAGGCACGCGAGCGGGTCGCCGACGGCCAGCGCCACGTCACCGAGCGCCGCCAGGAGCGCCGCTGGAAGCGCCGGGCCCGCGACTAGCCGACCAGTAATAGCAGGACGAGCGCGAAGGCGCCGCCCAGCAGCGCTGCCACGGCCAGCGAGATCACGATTCCCCCGCTGGCCAGGAACAACCCAAAGCCGAACGCCAATCCCAGGGCAAACCCAATCGGCACCAGCGGCGGCGACTCCTCTGTTGCCGCCCCAATCGGTCCGTCCGTGCTGCTCTCTGTCATACATTGGCTTCGTTCTCGCACGATATGAAGAGTGGGGGCGATAGATGACGGTACCGGATCAGTTCTGCTCGGGGGCGTCGACGGCGACTGCGGCCGCTACCAGCGTCTCGCGGGGTGCCTTGCGTATCTGCTGAATGGTGATAGCGTAGTGATTACGGAAGTGCGAGGAGAAAGCCTCGCCGTTCACCGCGGGGATGAATCCGACAAGCTCGCCACACTCGCCAGAATTAAGCCGCCCGACAG
>CAZLOO010000010.1:2140-19035 GCA_964561055.1 uncultured Halobacteriales archaeon | reverse complement strand
TGGTATCCAGAACGGGCGATCGCGCTTGCGGGTGACGCGTAGCGGGCCGACCCGATCTCGGAGGGGTGAACCGGCGGTCCACTGTCGCTCACTAGCACTACGATCGTTAAACACTGTCCCAGTCAATGGGCCGTACTCACGCGTCTCGTGCTGGACTGACGTCCACGTTTCCTCTGGGAACTCGTGCCGCACCCATTCGCCGTTGTAGCGGCCACTCCCCGGCTGTCTGCCCTCATCAAGCGGGGCATTGGGTTCCTCCTGGATGGGATGGTCGTTGATGTGGACCACTCCGGATTCGACTCGGTCGGCCAGCCACCGCGCTCGGTCTTCGTCGGCACACTGGACCGACACGGCTAATCCGTACTCCGTCTCGTTCGGGATCTTGATAACTCCCTCATCGGAACCAGCCGCGATTGCCCGCGCCATCGAACCGAAGTGTTCGTTGCAAGCGGCCGCCATCTCATTGAGTTCCCCTGATGACTGGCCAGCGGTAGTCCATATGTGTGGAATAATTAAGGGGTGATATCTAAGTTATACCATCATGATATTGTCATGTCCCTATCCTGGTACAAAATAAGTAATTCATACGATAATCCAGATTCGGTCCACCTAAAACGGGTTTTCCGAAGCTCGTTCCGCTATTTACTGGGTTATTTCGGCGCTTAAAGTAACAAACGTTCAAATATGTAAGTCGGGCTCGATATCCTTGTTTCCGAGTAGAGATGGAAAGACAGAGTATATGATATAGTAAGGATGGTTATGAATCCGGACACGGATCGTCGCCAGATCCTATCGTTTGCAGCGGACATGAGCAAACATCGCCTTGCGAGCACTTTCAGTTACCTATGGCCGACCTCCGGTACTTGATGTGATGTAAACGTTCATACACCTTCTGGAGGACCCTGTGGGACGTATCCTGGCGTATTCGCGGGGCGACCCGACCGCACCGAATCGCATCCACGATAGCTTCAGCTGTCAGGCTATCACAGTCGACGTCGGTATAGACACGGCCAACCTCAAACGGAAAGTGGGCGTCGCTTCCACCGATAATAGGGAGTTCGCGCTCTCGGGCCAGCGCCTGAATCTTCTCGTGATTCTGTGGATGCTTGCCGTTGATTTCGACAGCATCGAACGAGGCTGCGCTATTGAGGATGTTACTGCCCCGGTATGGATGAGCCATGACGGCGACACACCCCCGGTCGTGAGCGATCGACACTGCTTGCGTCGGGGAGATCATATCCGGTTCGGTTCGGCTCGGTGGATCGGGACCGATGACGAGGACGTGCCCTTTCGTCGTAGATATTTCGTTGCCCGGGATGAGCGTCGGTGCACCACTAGTTGCGTCGAAATCCTCGTAGTAGTCGTGATTCGTCAGCCCCAGTCCATCCAACTTACGCGAGCGAGCAAACCGACACAGAAGCCTGAGACCAACCGGATCATACGCCGTCGGCCGACCCGGACGTCCGTGGAAGAACCTCGTATGAGTGTGGAGATCTATGCTAAACACGTCTCCACCTCCGGTCGGGACGTATCGACGCCGGCTGTCTTCCGCTCTGGTTATGTATCATGGTCGGGGGTGGGTTCGTACTCCTCGCCGACGAGGACTCGGAGAGCCTGCGGCTTCATTTCGAGCGAGAGCGAGCGGGAGGACACCATCTCGCCATCGAGACTGAAGTTGACGGGAGCCTCATCCTGTCCGGCAATCTTGATGTCGGACGCCTGGAGTTGGGTCGCGTGCTGTGGGTCCATATCGAACAACCATTTGTCGAGGGTGTTCCCGACTAAGTCGAACGCTGGCGTGTCCTCGATGATAGTCACATCGAACAGTCCGTCCTCCATGTTCGCCTGCATCCGCTTGTGCGAGGGGAACCGTCGCCCGTTCCCGACGAACACACAGATTGCCTCCCCGGTCCACGCTTGTGTTCGGTTGCTGCCGTGGCCGGTACTGAGCGATAGGTGTATGCCGTCGAACGTTGTCGCGGTCCGCAACGTTGTCATAACGTACGCCAGGATACCGAACTTTTGTTTCAGATCGTGTGACGTTGCCGCGCTTGCATCGGCGGTCAGGCCTCCAATACAGGAGTTCACGAACACCTCGTCATTAGCGTACCCGAGGTCGATCTGATGGGAGTCACCCGCCGTTAAGCTGGTAAACCCGTCAGTGATGGTCGAGATACCGATGTTCTCCGCGAAATTGTTCCCTGTGCCCACCGGAATGATCCCGACGGTAACCTGGCCGAATGCGTTCGCCTGGCCGATGCCCTGCAGAACTTCGTTGACCGTCCCGTCACCTCCCGCCGCTACGATGAGCGATTCCCCATTGGTGGCTAAGTCTCGAGCAATGGTTATCGCTTCACCTTCCTTAGTCGTCTCCACTACAGTGTGTCCTTGTAATACGGCACGGTCGCGAACGGCTTTGTCATGTGTGGCGTCGCCGCTTACCGGATTCAGCACTATTGACCCGGTGTCTCGTTCATGGGATGACATAGTGTGTACTTTGTACCGTGTGCCGCTGCTTCGTCGAATGACATCCATTGGAAGCGTCATGCGGTAAAAAGAATTGGGACTAGCTCGCCGCGAGACTGGTTCAGACCGCGTTCGTTCGATAGGTCAGGCGGTACGGCTGACCGAGCCCTACCCTCCCCTCACTCAACGGAGTGCCGGGGGGTCTGGGACGAGTCGGATGTCGGGGGACGGGAGCTGTCGCGATTGGAAGTATCAATCGGAGTTCAATCTTCCTGCATGACGGAGATTGCTTCCCGCGGCGCGCTACAGCTCGGGCACGCCTCTGGCAGGGATTCGTCCAGTTCGTCCATCTCACCGCATTCGATACATCGCCACATCAGGAATCCCTCGCCGAACTCTTGTCCCGGTACTTCCTTGATTTCGCTCTCGTCGTGGTCCACCTCGTCTATCTCGAACCCATCGTCGGTAAACCCGCTCACGCGCCCCACGGGTCGGTGGTCACTGTCGTACACGAGTTCTCCCGGTTCGACCGACGCACTACGGACTGGATCCTGTTCGTCCATACTATGCCATCGATTCCCACGGGTTTCAATCTGCCGGGGATGATATGTGTGGTGTCACCCGACGCGAGGCACGAGAGCGATCGGCCGGTGAATGACGCGTTCCAGTTCGGTATAGCGGCGGATTGCTCAGGCGTGTGGCTGGCTCGACGGAGCCGGCCGGTGAATCCCGGAGCCAGGAGGTACGACCTTGCATGGGCCTGCAGCGGGTATTAGTTCGTGGACATCCCGCCATAGGAAGATCTCTGGAGTAATTCCCCGTACGGCATGGAATCAGTCGCGGGACTTGGCGTCTTCAATACGCGATTGGTTCCGCTGTCCCCCCACGATGCCTCCGAGGCGAAACACCGACTGCGACCGCGGCTTTCCCGGTAAGCGGGATGGCGGTCCGAGGAAGGCGCCGCTCTAGCACGAACGAACGCGGATGATGAGAGAGCACCCAGCAAGTCGTATTCAATACAACTGACAGGTGGGTGAGCGGGCGGGAGAACAACAGCGGCTGGATGAAATCGGTCAGGAGATCAGCCCCTCGACCGAAGCGACGCGGTTCCGACCGCTGTGTCGGGACAACGCACGGAGTGTTCGATTCGACGTCCGGGCCGGTCGACGACCTCGCTCCGTTTCTCATGGGAACGGTGGAGGCGTCTGTCCCGACCGGTTGAGTGATCCATACTATACACCTGGCAATGGCAAGCAGAATCCTCAGTTTTCGGCGAGTCGTCGATTAGGGTGCAATGCACGAGGATGTAACATTGACAGAGGAGGACGAGGGCAAGACTGTGGTAAATTCCAGTGGCGATCAAGTCGGTCGTGTCATTGAGGTACAACACGGGACGGCACACGTCGAACCCGACCCGGGACTGGCGGACACGATTCGATTCAAACTGGGCTGGGGCGAGGGTGACGAGGACAGTTATCAACTCGATGCCGGAAGTGTCGAGAATGTCTCCGACAGCGAAGTCCACCTGAACAGATAACACTCTCCCGCTGACTCTCGGGTCGGTTCCCGGTACTTCTTTTTTGAAGCAGAAGTCCCGTTACGGTGGTGTGAAACAACGGACGACTTATCCCTGTCCATCAATAACAATCCACATGGAAGTTCGCCTCGCAGAGTCAGACGACCGAGAACGAATTAGAGCGACTGCGCGCGCCTCATTGCAGTCGTCGTATTCGCTCAGCCCACAGCAGATCGAGACGATCCTTGACGAAGAGTTCGATGACAGCTCACTGGCCACCCTGCTTGGCGATTCGGATATATCGGTACTCGTCGTCGACGGAACGGACCACAGCACGGAGGGAGTCTCCGGGTTCGTCACCGTGAAGGGCAGAACGGAGGCGACGATTCGGTGGCTCCACGTTGACCCACGAGCACGAGGCGGGGGAATCGCCACGGCGCTGCTCGACCGCGTGCACGAAGAAGCCGGCGAGAAGCCCGTCCTGGCGTGTGTTCTTGAAGACGCCGTTGAAGGTGGCGAATTCCTCGAAGGGTTCGGTCTCGAACAGAACGGGTACGATCAAATAACGGTCGGTGGGGAGGAGTTCGCTGTCACCGTGTTTACTGAGGGGGAAGGGTCGGAGATGGTGAACGAACCTGCTGTTCCAGTCCCCGAATCCGTCACCGTCGACGGAGAGGATCGGTTCGTCGATCAGGACGAGAGCGTTCCTGGGACGGAAGCACCCTTCTTTACCGTGTACTGTGCGGACCACGAGGAGGACCCGTACGGGTACTTCTGTTCACAGTGCGGGAGTACGGACGTCTCCGCCGATGGTCTCGACAGGCTTGAGTGTGGGAACTGCGCTAACGCTCACCTGGCCGATGAATGGGACGATGCGTACCTCTAATATTCATTAGAGATGGATGATGCTCAGACGGTGGGACCCCATCAGTTCGAGAGTGAATCAGTCCCCTCGGTAGGGGCGATATCCGACGGTGGAATGACGGAGCAGCCGGGCACGGCGACTGTCGATGGACAGACCGACGGTGCGGCGTCCCCACGGATCGACGTAGGGGTCCTCGTCTCTCACTCACCCGGTGGGGACGTCAAGCCGCTGCAGGCGTTCGCCGAGCGGATGGTCCGCGATGGTGTCGAAGAACTGGCAGCAGCCACGGACGCAGCCTGGCAGGTTCATTGTGCTGAGCCGGACCCGCTCCCCGATAGAGCCGCCAGACGGCCATCGGAGTTTCTCGACGAGGCTGCGTTACACATGGTGAAACGACCGTACGACCTGGTCGTCGTCGTGACCGACGTGCCCCTGACCACACGCACCGAGAGATCGGTTGAGGGGCTCGCCTCCGCGCTCGCTCGGGTCGTTGTCGTATCGACGCGCCGACTCTTGCGGACGCCTGGTCAGGAAACGGTTCGGTCGCTTGACTCGCCAGAGGTTCGCTGGAACGCTGCGACCCTTCTGGTTCACCTCTTGGGGCATGTGTTCGGCGCGGATCATGACAACGGCGGCGTGATGGCCCCGTTCTCGTTTGACCCGTCTCGTCGGAGCGTTCCCTCGTTCGATGCGGACATCGCAAATCACCTCCGAAGGATTGCCACCCGCATTCCGGAAGAGGACGTCTCACGAGGGCGGTTTCGGCGGCTAGCGTTTCACGCGGTCAGCCTCGCCCGCAACCCGGGGACCGTTGCCACGGCGCTGTTGCAGAGTCGCGCACCGCTGCTCCCGTTCTCACTCCCGCGGCTGTCGACGGCCGCGGTGACACCGACGCTGATTCTCGTGTTCAGTGCCGAAGCATGGGACGTCGGGCTGCATTTGACCAACCGGACGACTGTGCTGTTCGCCATCGGGAGCATCGTCGCTGCCGCGGTCCACCTCCTGTATGTCCAGCGGCTGGCGTTCCCGCGCGAGCGCAGCCAAGTCATCACCGAACACATGGCGTTGGTGAACGTGACCGTGCTTTTCATTCTGGTCGTGGCGATGATGGGTCTGTTCACCCTGGTCGGGTCGATCATACTCCTGATAGAACTGGCCGTCTTCCCGCCGAACCTGATGACGAACTGGCCGAACCTCGAGGACCCCACGGTCGGGTTCATCGATCTCATCCGCGTTGGAGGGTTCATTAGCACGCTCGGCGTCCTGTCGGGCGCGCTCGCTGGCGGGATCGAGAATCGGATGGCCCTCCGTCACCTCGCGCTCTTCCGTGACCGGCCCTGAATCGGGTGGCGACGGCGCGGGAGCGTTTGGCTGAACGAGTGGGTACGAGACCACGATCAGTACGACACCTCACGAAGGGGCTCACAAGCAGGCAGTGATGTCGCGGGTGGTCCCCTCCAAGTGCTCGACTACGCGTGAGCGCAGAGATACCCGTATCCCCGCACACGCCCCCGTTCTGACGGGAATGTTCGATCTCCGGCAGCTAGACAGCAACAGCCCGGCCCTTGGCGGGGCCTGACCGCCGGTCTCGGATGGCAGGTCTCCCGCAGGCTGGGTCGTGGAGTCGTCGGTGACCTGATCGCCACGATACTCACGACTCCGTACCGGTTCCCGGAGTTAGTGCCCTACGGCCGGCTGCCGACTCCTGAGGGAATACGTTAGGGCCGGTCTTCCGGGAGCGTACCCTGGTGCGGGGGTGCTGTTGCACTGCCTGTACGGTGGCGCCGCGGGTGGCCTGTTCGGTATCGAACTGGCCTGCTGAGCGTCCGGAGCGAACGTGAGCGTCGCGTTGGCTCGCTGGACGAGTAGAAGTCCTCGGGTCCGTTATCCTTCGACACCGGATGAAGAGAGGTGGAAGGAGTAGCTAAGCCCGGAGGCTTCAGAGTGACCACTCAGTGTGTGGACCTGGACCGACCACACTAGTTCGATCGCTGGAATCGTACCTGTGACGCGGCGAATGGTGGGCTGCGTCGATAATTTCTAACATCAGGCCTGTTGTTATGGTTTCGGCCATAACCGAAGCATCCGGCACGGTACGGACAACTCCACGGGTTTCGATCGACGGTCAGGGCGTCGGGCGGTATCGTCTCCTCACAGTGGGGGCGGCGACGACTCACTGCACAGCGTTCCGCCGGGTGGTTACTCACGGGACCCGCAATCGCAGTGCCCTCGATTAAGGAATCGATCAATGGGATATCGTGAATTACACTCCGAACAATAGACCCGGACTTGCACGGAGACGGTGGGGGCTTCGATCTCCACGTGTTCCTGTTGTTGAAGCCGGAGTATTTTGTCTTGGACGATCGCTTCAGTCCGGTCGGCGAACTGACGGATGCTCTCCGCTTCCCGACTGACTCTGTCCCCGTCGGACCGCTCGTACTGGACATCACGGTAGTTCGTCAGGTAGGTCCTGACCGCCTGGTAACTGACGAACGCGTCCCGAAGCTGCTCGACATCGACACCCGCCCGCTCGAGCCGTCGCGTGGCTTCGACCTGGTCGCCTTGGTTCACAGTATCGTCGGTGAGGAGCCGGTAGTAGTTCGCGGCCTCCCCGTCGAGGGTGGACATTCTGGCGTCGCGCATCTCAACACGCAGAAGCTCCCGGTTGAAGCGATCGGCGAGTGCCCTCAGGCTCAAGCGGTTCTCGTCTCTCGTCCACAACCGCTCGAGTTCCTCACCTAACGGGGCCAGTTCGTACTCCCGTATCAGTCGAGCGACCTTGGATTCCCGTCCTGGCTTGGAGGACTCGTGTTCGTGACCGGACACACACGACGTCTGGGACGCGAGATAAAAACGATTTCCATCACACCCGCCTGTTGTTATGGAAGCGGCACAGCCGGCGGGAGCTACACAATACACTTACTCACGGGAACTGAACAGCCACCCATCGTGTCCATAGAACGCGCGTCCCGCTCCGGGTTCGAGCTCCAGGCCAAGAACATCGGTGGGATAGACGAGACCACTGTTGAGTTCCGGCCTGGCGTCACGATTTTGGAGGGCCGGAATGCCAGCAACAGAACGTCACTTCTCCAAGCATTAATGACGGCACTCGGCAGTACCGATGTCTCGATCAAAGCAGACGCGTCCTACGGGGAAGTTACACTACGGATCGATGGGGAGACCTACACGCGCCGTTTGTCCCGTGAAACGAGTGGCATCCATGCCAGCGGAGAGCCGTACTTGGACGACCCCGAGACCGCGGAGCTGTTCGGCTTTCTGCTCGAATCGAACGAGGCCCGGCAGGCGGTGATCAGTGGCGGAGACTTACGGGACATCATCATGCGGCCCGTCGATACGGCCAAGATCAACGCGGAGATCGCTGACCTCCAACGTGAACGCGAGCGGCTCGAGGAGAAACTCGCAGCCATCGAGGAACAGAAGGGGAAACTCCCGGCCTTGGAGCAGCGACGGACGGAGCTTCAAACGGAGATCGCGGCGAAGGAGGAGGCCATCCAGCAAAAGAACGCGGAACTGGAGTCCGCTGACACGGAGATCACAGAGACACAGGCTGAGAAGTCCGAACTCGAACAGAAACTCGAGACGCTTCGGTCGCTCCGGTCGGAACTGGAAGACGTTCGGTACGACATCGAAACCCAACGCGAGCGGAAGGAAGCGCTCCGGGAAGAGCGTCGTGAGGTTGAAGAACAACTCGACGACCTCGATGAAACCCCGGCTGGAGAGCTCGAAGATGTCGAGACGCGTATCGAGCACATCGCCGAACGGAAGGCGACTCTGGAGGCGGACTTAGACGAGATACGGAGCGTCATCGAGTTCAACGAGGAGATCCTGAAGGGGGATGCCCCGGCGTTCGTTGACGAAGTCGCAGAGGTGGCAAACGGGACAGAGGACGCACTGACAACCCAGTTGCTAGACGACGAGGAAGTGACGTGCTGGACCTGTGGGAGCAGCGTGGATCCGGCGAGTATCAAGGGAACGATCGACCGCCTCCGAGAGTTGAATCGGAGCAAGTTCGGAGAGTTCAAAGACCTGAAGACGGAGCTCAGCGAACTCAAAAGGGAGCGCCAGCGACTCCGACAAGCACAACGGAAGCGCAATCGGCTTGAGCGACGGCTGGCCGAACTCGATACCGACATCGAAACCACCGACGAAACACTCAAACGATACCAGAAACGACGAGAGGACCTCACCAGGGAGGTCACTGAAATCGAGGAAACGGTCGAGGCGCTCGAAGAGAACGTCTACAGTGATCTACTCGATATGCATCGCGAAGCGAATCAACTGGAGTACGAGCTGGAACGATTAGAAGCGGATCTACAGGAGGTCAACAAGGAGATCGAAAACCTCGAAGAGAGCATCAGTCGGGAGGATGACCTCCGCACGCAGCGAGAGACGGTACAATCGGATATCACGGATCTGCGAACGAAAATCGAACGGATCGAACAGGCGGCCGTGGACCGATTCAATGAGTCGATGGAGACGGTACTTCGACTCCTGGATTACGACAACCTCGCCCGGATTTGGATCGAGCCCAGCGAGCGGGAGGTCCATGAGGGCCGAGCGAAGACGACGAAGCGATACTTCGAGTTGCATATCGTTCGGACATCGGATTCTGGCACCACCTACGAGGACACGGTCGATCATCTCAGCGAAAGCGAGCGAGAGGTGACAGGGCTCGTGTTCGCTCTCGCCGGATACCTCGCCCACGATGTCGCCGAGCAGGTGCCGTTTTTACTGCTGGACTCGCTGGAAGCCATCGATTCCGAAAGGATAGCGGAACTGCTCGAGTACCTCTCGGACCACGCTGAGCACCTTATCGTAGCCTTACTCCCAGAAGACGCCGACGCTATCGACGATCGGCATCAACGAATCACAAACATATGATATACTATAATTGACTACTACCGTCGATTCCCCGTATCGACCGGGTCCAGGGGGTAATCAGATGCAGATGAAGGACACATTGGCCGGGATAGGACTAACTGGGGATACCCCGCTCGATAGACCGCTAATAAAAAAGAGGAGGGAGAACGTCCTACCATACGTATTATATATTCCAATCAGAAAACAGAGATTTATATCTCCAGAAGGGAACTTGTATGTGTACTGGCAATCCTCACTACCGTTGCTCCACCGTACGCGGGACCCACGAGTATCCGGTTCTGCATGAAGAGATCATGACCGGACACACTGTCCGAGGAATAAATACACCACGCAGTAATCGAGTGTCGGCTGAGGAACCATCCCCATGGCTATCACACACTCACTTGCGCAAAACGTAACCACGAACGCGACGCTCGGGTGGGCGCTCGTCGGAATTGTCGCCCTGAGCGCTGCGATGAGCCTTCTCGTAGAGTCGCTGCTCGGCGGTGTACTTGCGCTGATTGCCGCCGGAATTCTCGCGATTCCAGCAGTGCTCCGCCGTGACTGGCGAGTGATGCTGCCGTGGCCACTCGGGTTGGTCGTTGCCATCGGAGTGACCACGCGGACCTTCGGGATTGCCCCTGAGGTAACTGGCTACGTTGCCGTTTCGTCCGTGGCGCTCGCGGCTGTCGTCGAACTCGACTCGTTTACCAACGTGGAGATGAGTCGCCGTTTTTCGGTACTATTCGGCGTCATGACGACGATCGCTTTCCAGTCGTGGTGGACGATCGCTGGCTACTACTCGGACCAGTGGCTCGGGACCTCATACGTTCTCTCGCAGGCTGAACTCCAGTGGGATCTCGTCGCGGTCACTGTCGTGAGCCTGATTATGGGTACCCTCTTCCTATGGTATTTCGAGCGTATCGAACACGTGGGGACACGGTATCGACCGGTTGTCCCGGAGGAGACATCGTGACCGTCGCCGAGGCCGTCGGCCTCTCGGAGAGGAGACAACGCCTGCTAACCCGACTGTTGCAGGCCGTGCTTGCGGGTATCTGTCTCGTGGGACTCGTCACACTACGCTTTGGGATGGCTGCCAACGGTGCGTTCGGCTTGGGACTCACGTTGATCCCGGCCGCGATACGACGAGAGTACAATTACACGATGAGTCCCGGGTTAGTGCTGTGGATCACTATTGCCGTATGGCTTCACAGCATCGGCTCGCTTGGGCCGTACACGTGGATCTCCTGGTTCGACAGCGTAACGCACACCGTCTCGGCGACGGTCATCGCTGGGTTAGGATATGCGACGCTCCGAGGGTTTGAGCAACATTCAGAGGAACTCCACGTCCCGACACGATTCCGGCCCCTCTTTATCGTCGTATTCGTTCTCGCGGTATCAGTCGTCTGGGAGCTGATTGAGTTCGCATCCGGACAGGTGCCAGCGGTGCTTGGAATCGAGGCGCCACTGAAGGTCTACGGCGTTGACGACATTGTCACCGACATGGTGTTCAATACGGTCGGCGCGCTGCTTGTGGCCGTTGGCGGCTCCGCGTACTTCGCCTCGCTAGGGGAGTTTTTTACCCGACGGTTCAACGCGCGGAACTCTTGAACTGACGCGTATGCGAAGTCCGGCGTCACCGGAGAGATCGTCACGGCGAGATAGTCGGTGAACGGAACGTCGCCAGCTTCGGCGGCGTCTCTCACTCCTTGGGACGTCTCGATAGCGTTCTCCTCGAGTTTGAGCACGCCACTGATGACGGCGGGCACGTCGGTCGAGTTCTCCGGGGACTGGAGCGACTCCTGTCGGGCGGGGAACTCCATCGACGATGGAGGCCGAACGCCCAGCTGCTTGAGATGCCTGCCGGGCTGCGTGGAGTGACGGAGCTCCTCCTGTACGTCTCCGGGAGGCTCTCCTCGATCTCCTCGGCACGGATCTCGTCGAGGACGATGGCGTTCGTCTGGTAGTTCATCACGGTCTCGGGCTCGTCGTCATACGCCTCCCGAAACAGCTCGGTGACGCGATCTCGGATACACGCGAGTCCCCGGATAGCTGGCCGTGGGTGACCCACAGTCCCGGCCGGCCGGCCGGGCGTGACCCACAGCCGGGTCCGGAGCGTTAGTGAATCTCACCCAATCCTCAAACCCGTCCGTCCCCGAGTGGGGAGTATGGATATCTCCGGCTGCGTCTCGACTGACTACGTGGAACACGACGTAAAGACGCCCGTCTCGAAGCTCCGCGGGACGTTCGACGACCAGGGCGTTCGTGTCATCGTCGTCACGAACGGCGGTGAGTTCGCCGGCGTCGTCTCACAAGCGCAGCTGCTCTCGTCGCACCACCCTCCCGACGAGACGGTGATGAACCTCGTCCAGGACCCGCCGACGGTCCAGCGCACCGAGGACTTGCGGGAGACGGCGCGGCTGATGATCGAGAACGAGCTCAAACTCCTCCCGGTCTTCGACGGCGAGCAGTTCATCGGCGTCGTGACCGCCGCGGGACTGCTCGGGATGGTCCGCGAGAACCTCGACGCGCTCACCGTCGGGGACGTGGCCACCCGGGACCTGTTCTCGGTCACCCCCGAGGACACGCTTGGCGAGGTCATCCACCTCCTCAGGGAGCAGAAGATCACGCGCGTGCCGGTGCTCTCCGACGGCGACCCTGACGGACTGGTGAGCGTGTACGATCTCGTCGACTTCGTCGTGCGCGCGCCAGACCGCGAACAGGGCGGGGACGCAATGGGAGGCAATGGCCACGACGGGGCGGGATCCACTGCGTTCCGCTCGAACCAAGGGTTCGGCGAGCGCGCCGGCGAGCAGGACCGGCTGCTGGACCTGCCGGTTCGGGACGTGATGTCGACGCCCGTTCGGACGATCGAGGAAGGGGAAGCGCTCGGCGACGCCGTCGAACGCATGTTCGAAGACGACCTCTCCTCGCTGGTCGTCGTCGACGACGACGGGGCGGCCGGGGGGATCGTCACGAAGACCGACGCACTCCGGGCGCTGACCTGGACGGACGAGGATCACATCCCCGTGCAGGTGTTCGATGTCGACCTGCTTGACGATCTCACCCGCGAGGACATCGCCGAGCGGATCGAGGCAATCGACGCGAAGTACGAGGAGATGGACATCTTGGAGGTGAACGTCATCCTCCACAAACACAACGAGCGACTGCGTGGCGTGCCGTTGCTACTCGTGACGATCCGGCTGTTCACCGACGAGGGACTGTTCTCCGGGTCCGGCGAGGGGTACGGCGCACGGGCCGCGTTCACCGAGGCTGCCGAGATTGTCGAGAAGAACGCGCTCGAAAAGAAAGGGCGGGACACCAACCTCCACAATCAAAAAACCAGCCCCAAGCGCGAGGAGGATTTGGATCAACTGGTCCGCTGGTGGCTCGATGGGTAGGGTCCAACAGGGGTCGAGGCGGGCCGCGGCACCGTCGATACTGCCCTGAAACCGCGTCCGTCGCCGGCTCTCGGGCGGCGTGTGTCCGCCCGCGATCGTGACCCTGGAACACTGTCTCGAAACAGTCACCATCGCCGTGCATGGCGGCGTCGCACACCCGGCCGATGGTCACTCGCGATACAGTACCAGCCTGTCGGGACAGCGTCGGCTCACGCGTCGGAGTCTCGTGCGCCCACTGCCTGGACGATGTGGGTGAGCGTGACGAGGCCGAGTCCCCCGACGAAGTTGCCCACCGTGACGACGACCAGCAGGCCGACGAACGCGCCGTATTCGACAGGAATACCGAACAGGACGCCGATGAAGACGTGTAACGCAGTGACCATAACGTGATCGAAGGGCCCGAGCGCGAGCAGCACCCCAACGGTGTACGAGAGTGTGATCCGGCTCCCTACCTGGTTTACCCCGACCAGCAGGAAGGACAGGAGGGTTACAAGCGCCCCGCCGACGATCGCACTGGCGAACCAGGTCACCGGCCCCCGGACCATGATCTCCGTCGCGGACTCCCGCAGCGCCGTCGCCGATCCCGGCGGAAGGACGTCGTCAACCCAGAAAACGACAGTGAACAAGGCTCCCCCGACGAGGTTGAACAGGAACGTGCCGGTCCACAGCCGGGCGAGCGACCCGACTGACCGAGAGTCGGAGTCCTCGACGATCGCCGCGGTCGGGTCGAAGAAATTCTCGTTGAACAGCTCCGCCCGGCCCACGACGAGGAACACGACGCCGACGCCAAAGAAGAGTGTCCCGCGAGCTTCGGCAGTTCGCCGCCCAGCGGCTCGGTGATTGCCACGACGATCCCGTAGACGACGATGCCGAAAACGATCGTGAACCCGGCGATGAAGCTCATCGAGATCAGTTCGATCAGTGACTGATCGAGCCGGCGCTCGCCCTCTTTGACTGCGCGGGCGAAGATCTCCGACGGGTCTGGGGCAGGGCTATCGACCATACTCACGTATCGAAACAGAGAGGAAGTTTCTGGGGGTGGGTCGCTGTAGATTCTCGCCGGAGGATAGCCGCCGTACCGATCCCGGCCCAACAGCCCGTACCTTGCAGTCGCAGGCCGGGAGCCTTCACGTCCCGTCCGGGTATACGGAGGCGAAACAATGACAGAACACCAATCGTCCCGTTCGAGGGAACTGCTCGAGCTGGGCCGAGTCGGTATGGGGTACCTCATTAGAGAGCCCGTCAGGCAGTCCGTCCGGGAGGCGCTGGCCAAGGAACGGGCCCTGACACAGGACCAGGCGGAACGCACGCGTCGGCCGGACGACGATGAGTAGGACGAGGACGGAGGCGGGAACCGGTTACTCAGGCCGGCGGTCCTCCTCCCGGTGCTGGGCCTCGTGGTCGTGGCGGCCGTCAGGAAGCGTCAACGCCTGATGAAGGCAGTGGACCAGGAGGAGATGCTGAACATGAACGACGATTCGGGCCGATCAGCCGACTCGAAACAGCAGACGAGGAGCGACTCGGGCACGACGGATTCCGATGCTTCGCCGAGCCACCGAACCGACGACGACACCGACCGTGACGAAACGCTCGACCACGACGACTACGACGTGGACACTGGGAACGAAGAGCTTTCAAGAACGGAGTAACTGACCGCCTCGACCGGGCCGCTCACATAGCGGTCCGGACCTCGTCCGACTCGCTCTGCTTACGCGTGCCGCCGATCGACTCTGAGAGCGTTATAAAACGGCCTCCGGTAGCGGCCCACGATGAGTTACGGATACACAGTATATGAGTCTCCATCCGACAGTCACCCACGCCGTCCGAATCCTGGGAAGCATCGCTCACGAGCTCCGTAATAAAAACGTCCCGTTCATGGCGGGGAGCATCGCGTATTCGGCGTTCGTCTCGCTGTTACCGCTCGTGCTCCTGTTGGTGATCGCGGCGTCGATCCTCGGTGGCGACCGAATGGCCGCACACGTCCGCCGGCTCACGGAGAGCTACCTCACGCCGTCCGGACAGTCCCTGGTGGCCGAGAGCATCGGCCAGGCCAGCGGTCAAATCGGGCTCTCGATTCTTGGGCTCCTCGTTCTCCTGTGGGGGGGTTGCGGGTCTTTCGAGCGCTCGATACGGCCTTCTCGGCGATCTACAACACACAGCCCCAAAACGACCTCCTCAACCAGTTCCGAGACGGGCTCGTGGTGCTCATCGGTCTCGGCGTCGCGCTTGTGTCGGTGATCGTCGCGGGACTGGGCCTCCGGTTTCTCCCGACCCTTTAGTTCCCGCGGCTGGTGAGCGCGGCGACGTTGATCCTCGGCCTCTCGATCGTCTTCATCCCGATATACTACGTGTTCCCCGATGTGGACCTGTCTCTCGCGATGGTGCTTCCGGGGGCCGTGGTCGCAGCGATCGGATGGGCGCTGCTCAGGACTGGCTTCGGACTCTACGTCACCCACTCCTCGACGCAGGACCTCTACGGCGTCATCGGCGGAGTCATTCTCCTGATCACCTTTCTTTACTTCGGGGCGGTGGTGATCCTGATCGGCGCCACCACGAACGCCGTCCTCATGTGAAGCCGTCCGACCGCCCCCGTCGAGACGGCACGGGCTCGGTGACGGTCCATCCGAACGACGACCACTAGTCGCGTCGAGCCCGAGCCGCCTGACCGCATTCACTTCGTCTCCGATGTCCTGTTTGCCGTTCGCCGCCGGAACGGACGAGTAGGCCGGTGCCCGCTGGAACGCACAGTCAAGGTGGGTGACCACCTGAAGCAGCGACAATCACGGGACACAGTTATGGTTGAGTTCACCGACTCCTGCCATTATGAGCCGCCCGCTTGTTATCCACGTCCTCAACGATATGAAAAACTCGCCGGTTAATACGTGTTCAAAACGAAAATTAGTCGCGATGGAACGAGTCTTCAACGACTCAGATCGAAAAAAAGGTGTAGTGACCTCCGACGGCCAGAATGTCGGGCGAGTTCGCGATGTCGATGGCGATAGAGCCACCGTCGAACGGTCCGACGATGATGACAGCCTGACCGAAGAAGTTAAAGGGTTCCTGGGATGGTCCGATGAAGACGAAACGCATGAACTACGTCAGGACCAAGTTGACCGACACGACGACAACGAAGTTCACCTCCAGCCGCGGCGGTAACCAACGATACACCTACAACTATGGCTCCTGGACTCATAGGTACGATAGTCGCGTTCGTAATCGCGCTGTTAGTCGGCGGGTTGGCGATCTATATTGCCGCTCGGATTATTGCAGGCGTTGACGATTACAGCCATGCTGTCATCACCGCGTTTATCGGTGCGATCGCATGGGCGCTGGCAGCCTGGATTCCGCTGCTTGGACCGATAATCGCCCTGATCGTATGGATAGCCGTCATCAACTGGCGGTATCCTGGCAGCTGGATCAAAGCCGTGCTCATCGGCTTGGTCGCATGGATCTCCGCAGCCGTGATCCTCTATGTCCTGAACATCGTCCTGGGACTCGGTATCGGTGCGTTCGGAGTCCCTGGAGTCTGAGGTAACAGAAAATATCACGCACAACACAACTTGGAATGGCCCTGACGGTCTGGAAAATGTCTACGAAACGGTTCGGTCCAGTCGGTGGCTTCGCTGTCGCTGTGGTCATCGCAGCGGGCTATATGTATCTCAAGCCCTGGTTCAGCGAAAACGCTCCCGATATAGCGGGAACCGCCGAGTGAATCGGTAGCGGTTTGACCAGGAATCAGCGAAGCGCTGGTGCTCACAGCTCTCGG
>CAZLOO010000010.1:0-2040 GCA_964561055.1 uncultured Halobacteriales archaeon | reverse complement strand
AATCGGTAGCGGTTTGACCAGGAATCAGCGAAGCGCTGGTGCTCACAGCTCTCGGCTCACCCCGCCAATGTCGAGACGGCCATCGAGCTCCCGTCCGGCTGGCGGACTGACGGTGAATCCCTCATTCTCAAGACGAGCCTTAGCGGCGAGAGCGTACGCTGACCGGATCTCAAAGACATCGCGGCGATGCGGAGCGTTGATCCAGTAGTGGACCCGTAGCGTTACCTCGTCGTCATCGAGTTCATCGAGGTAGGTCGCAGGGGGCGGTTCCGCAAGAATTCCATCCGTCTCGGTGGCGACCGTTTTAAGATGAGTCAGAGCAAGTGAGGGATCATCATCGTAATCGATCCCAAACTCGTGGACGATACGGTGCTTCGCCCTCCCGTACGGCCGTCTGATCTCGTGGCTCGTCAGGATCGTGTTCGGGATGGTTACGAGTTCGCCGTCGTTCGTCTCGACACGGGTCACTCTGAGCGCGATTGATTTGACGACCCCTTCACCGGACTCCCATTCGATATAGTCGCCGACATTGAATTCCGGGTCGGTTACGAGCGCTATGCCGCTAACTAACGAGCCTATCACTTCCTGTGCCGCGATACCGACAGCTAAGGCGAGTGCGCTGAGGACAAGCGCGGAGTCGCCGAGGAACGCTCCATAGCCAGCCACGGCAGCTCCGACGAGGACGGCGAACAGTACCACGACGAGACGGAAGTACAGCGTTATAGCAGCCTGTAGCGTCGGGTTGTTGCGGTTCCGTCGTCGAACAAGCCGAATGAGCAGCGGCTCGACGAACAGCCGTCCCAGCAGGATAACCGCGATGACGCCAACCAGGAACCACCCGATCCGGACGATGACCGGCCAGTAAACAACCAGTTCCTCGGGACCGGTGTCGGGGACGGGCGTCGATACCTGGCAAAGAGCTGAAATAACGGCGAGTAACGGCTCACTCATCGTTACTGGGGGGGATGAACGGTCCGACCGAGACGGTCCGATAGGCAATCGTCGCCGCCCGGAGAATGTACGCAGCGAACAACGCGAGCGGAGCGACAACGACACCTAGCGCCAATGGGACGAGAACCACGAGCCTTGGCTGGACGATCGTGACGGCACCGGTTCGATAGACGAGTGTCAGCGAGACTGATACCAAGACGGCGATCAGTCCGGAGTAGATGAGACGCCGGGACAGGATGGCGAAGTCCTGCTGAAGAGCGAGCGTCTTCACGAACTGGCGAACGACTGCAACGGATTCGAGGAGTTCATCCAACGCTTTGATATCAGCTTGTGCATCTGGCGAGAGCGAGTCGTCATACTTGTTGCGTAGGTGTCGCACTGCAACCATGTTTATCGCGTATTCCGGGCCCACAATGGTGCCGAGAACGTCGGTGACTGGGGCCTCGGACTCGATCTTGGTGTTAATGCTGCGCCCGTACGCAGCGATCTCGGTCAAAACATCAGCGACCTCGGCGAGTGAATCCGGGTCAGCCCGTTGCACCGCGGTTGATGCTGTCGTCGCGCGGTCGTCTATCGTCTGCGCAACGAGCGAGAGAAACGCTGCCGGATCGTTGGGACTCGAAGGCTGGCCGGACAACCGTTGGACGCGCTCGCGAAGAGCTCTCGACCCGTCCAACCGGTCAGCCAATCCCCCGGGCGACCCGAACACCCGCGAGAGAATGAGTTGGTTGATCGAGAGGGCAATCGTGACGAGTGTCACGACCCCAGCAGTGAGCCCACTCCCAAAGACGCCCGCTACAGAACTGCCTGGCCCGACAGCCACCACCCCGGCCGAGACAAAGCCGCCGAAGATACCGACGAACGCGACGATGATACCAATCATAATAACGCGTCGGTCTCCCTCGAGGAACAGCCAGTCTGCGACGCGGTCGCGAACCCTATCTTGACCACCCGCAGAACTCGCCGTCCGGACGCGGGAATCCATACACCTGAGACGCGCGGAATCCGGTTAAGTAGCCGCGACGTATACCATTCGGTGAGCGACGCCGACCGTTCCGGAAGAACCAGCGGGTCGAGGTGTCCTATTCA
>CAZLOO010000009.1:0-19364 GCA_964561055.1 uncultured Halobacteriales archaeon | reverse complement strand
GAGCGAACGGGCGTGGCGGGATTCGAACCCGCGATCGAGAGGTTAGGAACCTCTCGCCCTGTCCGCTAGGCCACACGCCCTACCGGGCGGTGGCTCGGGGACAGAAAAACCGTTTCGGACGGGGCGTTCAGTTCTCGCGCTCGACTTCGCTGGTGGTCTCGGACTCGACCTCGCTGGTCGTGCTGGTGTCGGACTCCGTCGTGCCGGTGTCAGTACCGGTGTCCGTGTCCATCGCGTCCGTGTTGGGATTCTGCATTTCCTCCAGCTCTTTCTCGACCTCCGTTCGACCCTTCTGGAACTCCCCCATCGCCTGCCCCGTCGAGCGGGCGAGCTTCGGAATCTTGTTGGCGCCGAACAGGAGCACGGCGATTAACAGGATCACCGCCAGCTCAAGCCCGCCGGGAACGCCCGGAATCTGCAGTATGAACGGTAACATCTTCACCGGGTATTGCTTGTAACCGATTATAGGCCTTTTGCTCGGGGGGGTGGAGCAAAAGGAGCTTTCCCGCCGGGGTGCCAAGCCCAGCAGTATGGCAACCGACAGTCGCGGCGACGGGGGACGCGTGTACGACCCCGAGGCCGCCCACGCATTCCCGGACGAGCGGCTTAATGCCGTCCTCCAGTGGGTCGACGAGGACACGGAGATCGACGCGTACCTCGACGCCCAGAACGTCAACCCTGTCCAGCGCAAGGGGTACAACGACCACGGCCGCAAGCACATCAGCATCGTCCGCAACCGAGGACTGTGTCTGTACGACCTGCTGAAAGCCGGCGGCGTGGAGTTCAACGGTGCCAGCCAGCAGGGTCTCGAGGAGGCTGATGAGGCGGTCATCGTCGGCTTGGCGGCCGTACTCCACGATATCGGTCACGTTGTCCACCGGGACGACCATCCCTACTACTCGCTGCCGCTGGCGGCGGACATCCTCGACCGCCTACTCCCAGAGTTCTACGACACCGCCGACGCGGTCCGGGTAAAAGGGGAGGTGCTGCACGCCATCCTCTGTCACCACACCCCGGAGGAACCGCTCACCCGCGAGGCGGGCGTCGTCCGAGTGGCTGACGCGCTGGACATGGAACGGGGCCGCTCGCGAATCCCCTACGAGCAGGGAGGGCGCGGCATCAACACCCTCTCCAGCCAGGCGATCACGGGCGTGAGTCTCACGGAAGGCGAGGAGGCCCCGGTGCTCGTGGAGATAACAATGCGGGACGCCGCGGGCGTCTACCAAGTCGACGAGCTGCTGAAGGCAAAGCTCACCGACTCGATGATAGAGGAATACGTCCGCATCGTTGCGCTCAACACACGCGACGACGACGGGCAGATCGTCGAGCGCATCGAGCTCTGATGCTGGTCCGACTGATCGGCGTGCCGATGGACCTTGGAGCGGATCGGCGCGGGGTGGACATGGGCCCCTCAGCCATCCGGTACGCGGGGCTCGCGGGCGCTATCGAGAGAGTCGGCCACGGCTGCACGGATGCCGGCGACCTCCCTGTCGCCCGCCCAGAGACCGTCGACAGCGATCTTCCCTCCGGCGGCCGCGCGAAGTACCTCGCCGAGATCCGGGAGCTCTGTCTCGACCTGGAGGCGACGGTCGCCGAGGCGCTCTCGGAGGAAACGTTCCCCCTCGTGCTCGGTGGCGACCACTCCATCGCGGTGGGCACCGCCAGCGGGAGCGCCCGCGGCGCCGACGTGGGGGTGGTGTGGTTCGACGCCCATGGGGACTACAATACCCCCGAGACGACTCCCAGCGGCAATGTCCACGGGATGTCACTGGCCGCCCTCCTGGGGGTCGGGAGCTTCGCGGACGCAGACTGGGCTGACAGCGGGATCGAGCCGGGGGACGTCGCCGTCGTCGGCACGCGGAGCCTCGACGACGCCGAGGCCGACGCCCTCCGGGAGAGCGACGTGGCGGTGTACACGATGAGCGACATCGACCACCGCGGGGTGAGCGCCGTCGTCGCGGACGCGCTGGATCGGGCCTGCTCGGGGACGGAAGAGCTCCACGTCAGCCTGGACATGGACTGGCTTGACCCGGCCGAGGCGCCCGGCGTCGGCACCCCGGTCCGTGGCGGGGTCACCTACCGCGAGGCCCACACCGCGATGGAGATGGTCGCCGAGCGGCAGCTCCGCTCGCTGGAACTGGTGGAGGTGAACCCAATACTGGACGACCACAACGCGACCGCGGAGCTAGCAGTAGAGCTTGCCGCCAGTGCGCTGGGCAAGCGCGTGTTCTAGCTATATCGCTCCTCGGCCCACGGGTTGGCGGTGTTGGAATATCCCCGCTTCTCCCAGAAGCCGCGCTCCGGCTCTGTAAGGAACTCCACCCCATTAACCCACTTGGCCCCCTTGTACGCATACCGGTGTGGCGTCACCACCCTGACAGGGCCCCCGTGATCCGCGGGCAGGCTCTTTCCGTCGAGCTTCCAGGCGAACAGCACTTCTCTGCGGTCACACTTCGACAGCGGCAGGTTCGTCGTGTAACCGTCCATCGCGTGAAACATCACATGAACGGCGTCGTCCTGGACACCGGTGCGCTCGGCGAGCGCCGGGAACGGAATCCCGGTGAACTCGTTATCTAAGCGTGACCAACCGGTGACACAGTGGAAGTCCTGACGCTGGGTCTCGCTCGGAAGTTCCCGGAACTCCTCCAGTCCGAACGACAACGGCTCCTCGACCGCACCCCAAACCTCGAAGCTCCACTCCTCAGGGGTCCAGGAGGGCGTGGATCCCTTCGAGAGGACGGGGAACTCGCTGGTCTTCCGCTGGCCTGGAGGGAGCCGTTCCCCGTCGAACTCCTCGTGCAGATCCGTGACATCGATGACTGTCATGCCACGGCTACGGCCACGGGCGTCGTATGCCTGACGGAACAGCGCCGAAAGCAGCGCTCCCGGCCGGTCAGGGCGCGTCAGGCGTCCGATCGGAGCTACCGTAATGACAAGGAAATACGGCACGACAGAAAGATTGCCTCTGGTAACACAAATCGGATTTCAGGATACCCACTGCGGAATTGCCATCTCCTTAACCGAGCCCACAGGAGTTATATACCGCAGTATCAAAGCCGGGGGTAGGATGCCGAAGGTCGAAATTACCATCCCGGAGCATATCGAGATGCAGATCACTCAGCTCGTGGAGCAGGGTGAGTTCCTGAATCGGGAGGAGGCCATCGAGGACCTCCTTTCAGCCGGGGTGCGGGCCTACAAGACCAGCGGCCCGATGGACGATGAGGAACCCCTCGAGGACGACGGAATGATGGGTCACGAGGACGAGTACGTCTTTTGAACCTCGCGTGAATCGTTCGCAATAACGCTTAATCCTCTGCCGCGACTCTTTCAAGCATGCACAAGGATGAGCTGCTGGAGCTGCACGCCCAGATGGTAACTATAATGGACTACTTCCGCTCCCGGGAGGACACGGACGACGCGTTGTTCGAGCCCTACGAGCAGCTGGACGTCTCGCCCGACGATGTTCACAAGTCCAAGAGCGAGCACAAACACGCCGTGTTCGTGCTGGGCAACGCGCTAGCGACCGCAATGAGCGAGGACGAGTTCTCCGACGCCGGCCGGATCGGCAAACGGATGAAGGAGCTCGCGGAGGACGCTGAGAGTAAGCTCTGAATTTAGGGCTCACGTAGCACGAGCGTGTCCCCACGGCCGGGACCCACTCCGACGGCGTACACCGGCGCCCCGAGCTCCTCACTCAGGTACTCCAGGTATATCCGGGCGTTCGCCGGAATCGCGTCGTACCCCTCCTCGACGACGGCCGGCCAGTCGACATCCGGCCAGCCGTCGAAGCTCCTGAACACGGCGTCGCAGTCACCCCACCGCTCGGTGGTAGGAGGAATCGTCATCAACTCCTCCCCGTCGAGCTCGTAGGCGTGGCCGACCTTTATTTCGTCCAGCCCCGCGAGCACGTCGAGGTGGTTGACAGCCAGTCCAGTAAACCCGCTGACCCGGGCGGCGTGGCGCAACATAGGCACGTCCAGCCAACCCACACGCCGGGGCCGGCCGGTGACGGTGCCGTACTCGCCACCCTCCTCGCGGATGTACTCCGCTGTCGCCTTCGAGTCGGGGTCCCGGCGGCCGCCGTGCTCGGGGGTCTGGCCTTCGACGGCGCCGAGCTCCGTGGGCAGTGGGCCAGTGCCGACCCGCGAGAGATACGCCTTCACAATACCGACTACCTCGCCGCCGACCACCGAGGGCGGGAGGCCGGTGCCGGTGGCGGCCCCACCCGCACTGGGATTCGAAGAGGTGACGTACGGGTAGACGCCGTGGTCGATGTCGATGGAGGTTCCCTGTGCGCCCTCCAGCATCACCTCGTCACCGTCGTCGAGTCTGGCCGCGAGAAACTCCCCACAATTGACGGTCATTCCCTCTTCATCGAGCCGGCGGCCGTACTCGCGGTACTCCTCGAACAGGGCACCGACATCGAACGCCCCCTCGAAGCGCTCGGCGTCCGGGTTGGCGCCATAGACCGCTTCAAGCACCGCCCGCTTCTGAGGGACGGCGTACTCCAGGCGGGTCTGGAGGACTTCCGGGTCCAGCAGGTCACCGACCCGGACCCCACGGCGACCCGCCTTGTCCTCATATGCGGGGCCGATGCCGCGGCCAGTCGTACCGGCAGCCAAATCCTCCTTTTCGGACTCCTCGACGCTGTCAAGCACTCGGTGGTACGGGAACACGACGTGTGCGCGCTCTGCCACCCTGACGTCCGGGTCCAGGCCTCGATCGCGAAGGGCGTCGAGCTCCTCGAATAGCACCGCTGGATTGACGACACAGCCGTTGCCGAGCACGCCGACCGTGCCTCGGACGGCGCCGCTCGGCACGAGTGACAGCTTGTACTCCTCGCCACCGCAGACCACGGTGTGGCCGGCGTTGTCACCCCCCTGGTAGCGGGCGACGACATCAACCCCCTCACCGTACAGGTCGACGATACCGCCCTTCCCCTCGTCGCCGAGCTGTGCCCCGACGATGGTTACGGTCATCACGCTCATTCCGGCCAAGCCGGACAAACCCGTTACGGTACACGAAGGCCGGAAGGGTTAACCACCCACACGGTGAAGCTGGCACCCAATGGAACCCCCGGGTTGTAGAGTAACGTTTAAACCCCGTTAACACGAGTTAGCATGTGTCATGATAGACAGGCTTGAGAAGGAAGTCGATATGCTGGAGCGTCACCTTCAGGTACTCCGGATGGTCATCAGCAATGAGCCGATCGGTATCGTAAAGATGTCCAACGAGACCGGCTACCCGCACCACAAGGTGCGCTACTCTCTGCGCGTTCTCGAGGAGGAGGACCTCATCGAACCGTCGAGTCAGGGAGCCATCACTACGGATGAGACCGCCGAGTTCGTCAACGACCTCGACGGCAAGGTCGACGAGATTATCGAGAAGCTCGAGGGGATGAAGATCGACGGTATCGCCGAGATCGAAAGCTAGTTTTCCTACAGCTCCGGTACGACGACGTGGAAGCGGCGCTCGCGCCCCTCCACCAGACAAAGGTGGAACCCGTTACCGCCGCGTTTCACGTAACTGGCCCGCTTCGACCGGCTCAACAACCCGCCAGTGTGGGCCGCGGTTTCTGCACTCTCGACGGCGTCGGGCTCGAAGAAGCTCGCTGTGACCAGAAACGCCCCGACGAACGTGTCGGCAGCGGCCACCTCGCACGCGCCGTCCAATAGCTCCTCCAAATCCGCGCTGGTGGTCGGCTCCCGGGAGTCCGTCAGATCGGCAACCGCCAGCAAGTTCCCGGTCCGGTCCCGGAACACGACGTCGAACTCAGGGTGGGCGTCGCCCGCGTCAACGGTGGCGTGTAGCTCCGCCCGGTCAATCTCCGGCAGCGCGTCAAACAGCTCCCGCATTGACTCGACGCTATCCGTGTCACGGATCTCGTACAGCAGTTCCGTCAGCACCCACCGAACGAAGCTGTACTCCATTGATGTCTCTAAGAATGCCTCGTACGGCTCCCCGGCGACGCTGATCCCGGCGGCATCGAAGGTGGTGTGATGCTCCAGCCCGAGGTTGGCGCTGACGGATTCGTGGTTGAGCCCGCCCTCGCGAGCGTCCTCCAGCGTGGCGTCGCTCTTCGAGGCGTAGCGCACGAACAGGTTCGTCCCCGAGAGCGCCTCCTCCGGGGTGATAGGCCGTCGGTCTCCCTCCTGTTCGGGCGCCAGCGCCTCCAGTTGGTCTTCCAATTCGTCGACCCGTTCGCGGAGCCGCTCGGCTGTGGCCTCCAGGTCGGCGTTCTCCTCCCTGAGTCGGTCGCGCTCGGCGATAACCGACTCCAGACGCTCTCGCAACTCGTCGCGCTCGCGCTGGAGCTCCCCCACCCGCTCGCGGAGCCGGCCGGCCGCCTCCGCAGTCGCTCCCTCACCGATACCGCCGGCGGCCGCCGGGTCGCTGGCTCCGACTCTGCGAACCGCTGAGGTGAGATCGGTGTCGTGGGGAGAGACTCCTCCTCCGTCCTCTGATTCCGACGACTCTTCGCTTCCGGCATCCGTCGATACGTCCGCCGTCATCCCGGTTCCCGATTTGGGCGCGGTGTCGTCGGAACCGTCGACATAATCGGCGGCATCGGCCGCCGTCCCATCCGCGTCGCGGGCTGTCCCGGTTGAGGTAGTCTCGCCGTCGCCAGCATCTCCCTGAACCGGCTCCATCCCTACCTGCCCGTCCGCGGACGTGTTCCCGGGATCCGGGTCGTCCACACCGGTCGGCTCCTCGGTCCCGGAGGAATCAGCTGATCCGGCGGACGCCTCTGGCTGGGTGGTCCCCTCCGGCCCAGTGGAGGCGTCCGCGTCGTCGCCAGCGGGCGCTGCGGCGCCAGCCGGCCCCGTCGTACGCGTGTCGCCCGGTATCTCGGTGATCGTCACGTCAACGGCTGTGACAGTGTAGATTCCCACCTCGTCTGCTGCGCGCTCGAACGCCTCCTCCCCGGTTTTCAGCCGACGGGCGTTACCGATGAACGCGACCGCGCTGCGCTCGCCGCCGTGGTACACCAAGTAGTAGTCACCGCTGAGAACGTTTTCCGACAGCTCTACATACCCGGTGAACCCGCCGTCACGGAGAGTGTTGTCCACCTCCTGCAGCGGCGTGTTCTCCGTGTAATACTCCCCTCGAGTCGTCCCGCCGGCGTCTTGCATGGCAAACAGCAGCGGGAGCGACGGCTCAGGCGCCGCGTGAGCGGTACCTGCGGCGTCCTTGAACGCCTCGATACCCCCGTCCGGCACACCAACTACCCGGCCGGCGGTCATCAGCAGGCGTTCGCCGCCGGCCTGCACCACCCCGGAGAACTCCTCGCCGGCGAGGCGGTGCAACCCCTCGTAGCCGCCGTCAAACCGGCGGGTCGGCCAGTCATCGACCTGCGTTCCCTGTTCCATGTTCCACGCTGTGGACGGTCGCACAAATAGTTTCAGCGGGCGGCCGACGCCGGACAGAGGGAGAAGCTTAGCCTTGCTCGGCACTGAGTATCAGTGTGACCGACTCCCTTGCCGAGAGCCTCAGCCTGGCCGAGCGGGCCGCACTCTGGCGCTGCCGGACGGCCGCGACGCTGCTCGACGACGCGGTGCGTGTCCCGGGCACGCCGTTCAGAGTCGGCGTGGACCCGCTGGTGGGCCTCCTCCCGGTCGCCGGCGACATCGCGACGGCACTCCCCAGCCTATACGTGCTGGCAGAGGCCTACCGGCTCGGCGCCCCCCGGAGCACGCTGGTTCGGATGATGGCAAACGTGGGACTAGACCTTACTGTCGGCTCCATGCCGGTGCTGGGGACTCTGTTCGACGCTGTCTGGAAGCCCAACCGGCGTAACGTGGAGCTGCTAGAGTCAACCCTCTTCTAGACGTTCGCGGGTTTTCCGGTGACGGTAGCGAAACATCGGCTCGAAGCCGACGGTGCCAAACGGCTCGGCGATCTTCCCCAGCAGCCCCAGCGGCAGGCGGTACTCGACACGGTCGTTGATGATCGTCTCCTCGCCGTCGGCGTAGAAGGTATGGGTGTGGCGCCACTCCGGGAACGGTCCCTCCTCCATCTCGTCGACAAAGTAGGCGCTCCCGTCCTCCTTCTCTCGCTCGACGATGACCGACACCCAAGACTGGCGCGGCCCAACACCGAACGGCCGGACCGAACTGTATGCCTTTGCCCCGGCTTCCATGATTCCCGGGTCCTCCTCGCCGTCAGGGCCGACGACCTGGTGCACCTCCAGGTTCAGGAACCCCGGCGTCAGCGCCTCCAGCCCCTCGGCTCGGGAGTGAAACTCCCAGACGCGTTCGAAGGGGGCCCGCACCCGGGTCTCGCGCTCGTAAACTCCCATTATGCCTGGTAGGGCCGGTCGGCGTAAAACGCCCCTGGTAGCCGGTAGCCCTCAGTACCCGCCCGCCGTGGCGGACTCACCATCGAACAGTGGGCTGACCAGGCGCCAGACGGCCACTCCCGCGAGCGCGCCAGCCGCGTTCACCGTTGCGTCCACGGGGTCAGCAGAGCGCGCAGGCAGGGGCCGTTGAAGAAGTTCCATCCCCACGCCGTAGCCGGCCCCGACCGCCGCTGCCAGTAGCAGCGCCCGGGCGTCCCGCGCAAGGGCGGCGTAGCCGACCAGCCCGGCGAGACCGGCGTAGGCGAAGAAGTGGAGGTACTTGTCGATGCCGACCAGGCCGAACGGCCCCAGGGGTGTGGGTCCGGTCCCCGGCGGGTCCACGAGCGATGCGACGAGCACCGCAGCCGCCCAGGTGACCGCGAGCCCGTAGCGAACAGTCCAGGACAGGGTTGGCAGAGTCGGTGTCATGGCGGGTCCAGGCCGCCGGGGAGTGAAACGCTGGCGGAGTCAGTTGCCGCCCCCGACCCTGGGTTTAGGCATCAGCTCCTCATAGGGCTGGTCATCGAGCCACTCACAGAGCCGGCAGAGCTGGTCGGCCGCGGCCTCGAACAGCCGCTGGCCCTTTTCAGCGCTGGCGTCGGTCTGGTCGCCGAGGACGCCGTTGGCGGTGTTGTCAATGGCGTCGTAGAAGGTGCGCGAGCCATGGACGCGGTAATCCTCGAACTCCTGGAGACCGCCATCCCGGGCCGCCTGGATGCGGTCCTCATCGACGTTCTCCCGGTCTAGGTGGAGCATCATCGACGTCTCCTTCGGCCCACCGTGTGGCCCGGGGGTTTCGAACAGTTCCTCAATCAGCGCTGGGATGGAGTCGTCCCACATCCACTCGATGGCGTAGCAGGCCCGGTCGTCACGCAGCCGCCGGCCCACTTCCCGGAGGTGCTCAACGTTACCGCCGTGAGCGTTGACGAAGACCATCCGATCGATATCGTGATACGTGAGGTTGCGCGCCAGCGACTCCACATAGTCCCGGAACTGTGGGGCGTCGACCCACATCGTCCCCGGGAACTGCCGATGGTGGGGGCTGACTCCGACGTTCACCGTCGGCGTGCAGAGGTATCCGGTCCGCTCGGCGGCCTCGCGGGCAAGCGACTCCGCAATAACATGGTCCGTGCTCTCGGGGAGTGCCGGCCCGTGCTGCTCCGTCGATCCCAGTGGCACTAGCGCCAGCGAATTCTCCTCCAGGTAAGGCCCCAGTTGCTCCCACGTGTGGTCGGCGAGGTACATACCCGGCAGACGGGCGGGCCGGTAAAGAAGGCCTCACATTCGGGGCCGCGGCGGCGTCCGCGGGTGAGCACGCTTATGCCGGGCGGGCCGCTTCTGTGCGTATGGAACCACGGGAGCTCACGGCGCACGGGGAGTACGTCGCCGGACGCGGGGTCGAGGAGGTCGCCCGCGAACTCGGGATGGAGCCGGGCGACCTCGTGACGCTGTCCTCGAACGAGAATCCCCTCGGGGCCTCGCCGGCGGCCGTCGAGGCCGTCCACGAGCACGCCGGCGGAGTGAACAGCTACCCGAAGGCCGCCCACGCCGACCTCCGCGAGCGGGTGGCCGAGGAGTGGGACGTCGCCACCGAGCAGGTGTGGCTCGGCGCGGGCGGCGACGGGGCGCTGGACTGCCTCCATCGGGCGGTGCTTGATCCGGGCGACGACGTTCTCGTCCCGGATCCCGGCTTCGCCTACTACGCGATGAGCGCGCGCTACCACAACGGGGGGGTCGCGACCTATTCGCTGGAGAAAGCCCAGGGCTTCGAGCAGACCGCGGCGGGCGTTCTCGACGCCTACGACGGCGAGCGGGTCGTCTACGTTATTAGCCCCCACTCGCCGACGGGGACCGAGATGCCCCCTGACGAGGTGGAACGGCTCGCCGACACGCTGGAGGAGGACACCCTCCTGCTGGTGGACGAGGCGTACGGCGAGTACTCGGAGACGCCCTCGGCGGTTGGCCTAATGGACGGCCGGGACGATGTGGCCGTCCTGCGGACGTTTTCAAAGGCGTACGGGCTGGCGGGCCTACGGGTGGGGTACGTGCTGGCACCCGAGCCGTGGGCCAGCGCCTACGCGAAGGTAAACACCCCCTTCGCGGTGAATGAACTCGGCTGTCGGGCCGCCCTGGCGGCGCTGGAGGACGAGTCGTTCGTGGCGGAGACGGTCGAAACCGCCCGCTGGGCGCGGGAGTACATGCACGAGCATCTGGACGCCCACACCTGGGAAAGCGCCGCGAACTTCGTGCTCGCTGAGGTGGGCGACGCGAGCGCAGTGGTCGACGCCTGCCAGCGCAAGGGAGTGGTAATCCGGGATTGTAGCTCCTTTGGTCTGCCGGAGTGCGTGCGGATCACCTGTGGCACCCGCGAGCAGACCGAGCAGGCCGTGGAAACACTGAACGGCGTGCTCGCCGCCCGCGGGCCGGACCCGGTATGAGGGTCGCGGTCACCGGCACTCCTGGGACGGGCAAAACCACTGCGACAGGCCTACTGGAGTCGGGGCTCCCGGTCCACCACCTCAACGAGGTGGTCCGCAACGAGGGACTGTACGGCTCCGAGGACCCCAAGCGGGGGAGCCTGGTGGCCGACATCGACGCCCTCCAGGAGTGGGCTGCAGACCGCAAAGGGGTGTTCGAGTCACATCTCGCGCACTACCTCGAGGCCGACCGTGTGGTGGTGCTCCGCTGTCGCCCCGACGAGATAGAGCGACGGCTCCGTGAACGCGAGGAGCCGGAGGAAACAGCCGTCGAGAACGCCGAGGCGGAGGCGCTGGACGTTGTGCTCGCCGAGGCCGTCGAGCGCCACGGCCGCGAACGTGTGTACGAGATAGCGACGACCGACCTGACGCCGGCGGAGACGGCCGCAGCCATCGACGCCGTCGTCCGGGGGGAACGCGAGTCAAGCGCCGGCGACGTGGAGTACACCGACTACCTGTGACCCTCGATCAGTACCGATCGGCGGTGTCCGGTGCAGTTGAGCCGCTGGTAGACGCCGCCGAGCGGGCGGGGATGACGCCGGACATCATCAGCGTCGCCGCGATGGGGCTGGCGCTGCTTGCGGGCGCCGCGTTCACACTGGCCGGCCGGTGGCCGCTGCTGTACCTCGCCGGCGCGTTCTGCGTGTTTCTTAATGGCTCGCTGGACGTGCTGGACGGCGAACTCGCTCGCCGGCTCGGCACCGCCTCAGCGTTCGGCGATCTGCTCGACCACGTCCTTGACCGCTATGCCGACATCGCCGTCATCGCGGGCTTGGCGGCCGGCGTCAGCCAGTACGCCCTTGGGCTGGCGGCCGTGACGGGCGTGCTGATGACCTCCTATCTCGGAACGCAGGCCCAGGCGGTCGGCCTGGACCGGGTGTACGGAGGTCTGGTCGGCCGGGCCGACCGGCTGGTGCTGATCGCGGCCACGGCGACGGTGGCGGCATTCATCGACGGCTCGCTGTATGGGCTGACACCCGTGGGATGGCTGCTGGCGCTCTTCTCGGTCGTCGGCCACCTCACCGCACTCCAGCGGTTCTACCACGCGCTCCTGGACCTGCGTTAGTCCTTCCGCCCCGCCGGCTCCCCGTCGCGCTCCGCGACACCCGCGAGGCGGCGCCCCGCCGACCGGAGCGACCGCCCGGCAGCCCGAAACAGGTACGCCGTCAGTTGGCCTACTTCCCACAACGGCCCGCCCCCGCTCTGCTCGCGGCGGCGCCGTCGCTGCTGTCCCTCCAACTCTTCGACCCGCCGCTCCAGTTCGGCGATGCGAGCCTCCTTCTGCCGCAGCCGCTCCCGTAGCTCATCGGCGTCGGCGTCTCCGGACTCGCTGTCCTCGATGGTAATCGACGCCGCGCCACGGCTCGCACCGGCCGCCGAGTCGAGGTCGGTCTGCTCGTGGCCGGCCTCAACCTCCGACAGCTCAGCGACCAGATCGCTCCTGACAGACTTCAGCTGTGGGCGGTCCATTCCCTCCAGACCGGGCGTTGCGCCGGCATCGAAGGTTCGCTTGCGCCGGAACTGCACCCGCCGTATCTCCTCATCCCAGTCGGCCATCAACAGCGCCTCCCCGTCGTCGAGCTCCTGAACCGTCTCGCTGGCCTCGTCGCCGAGTATCCGGCCGGCGACCTTCGTGTCGTTGTCCCAGGTGAGCCGGTGCCAGCAGAGCCAATCACATTGGGTGATGAACTCCTTGGCGACCGCTGCCGGGCGCTGGGAGACCCCACATAGGCCGAGCCCGCGCTTGCGGCCGCGTTTCGCGATCTGGACCAGCGCGTCGCCGGCGTCGCTACGGCCTCGCCCCTCGGGGAGGTACTCGTGCATCTCCTCGACCAGCAGGAGGAACGGTTGCTGGGCCTCTCGCTCGCGACGGAACAGCGCCTTCGACACCTCGCCGATCAGTTCGTCTGCGGCATCGGCGTCGAGGTAGCCCGATACGTCCAAAATGATGGGGACGTGCTCCTGCAGGGCGAGCCGCGCCAGCCGGTCGGCGTGCGCCGGCCCCACCGTCGCGTCACAGTCCTCCGTGCGCCCGACGTGGAGTATCTCGTACTCCTCTTTCAGACCATAATATTCCCCGTCCGTGTCAACGAGCATCAGCGGTAGGTCCCGGTCGAGCAGCTCCTCGGCGATGACGCTCGCAGAGTTGCTCTTCCCGCTTCCGCTCTTCCCGGTCAGGAAGCCACGACCCGCTAGTACCTCCGTCGCGGGCATCGTCACCCCGTCCTCGGTGACCTGTAGCTCCGCCGGTTTCTCGCTCATTACCGTTCGCTGGGCCGGGATCGGTAAGTGCTTTCCCGCCGCCGTCGGTCACGCGTCGGCCGGTCGTCGCACGTGCTGTCTATCCCTCCGAAACCCGCCGACGGGGACGCAGCGGCGGGGTTAAGGGACCGGCAGCCTATCACCGTGTAATGACGGTACTGGTGCTGGGCGACCAGCTCACCCGCGAGCACGGTCCGCTGGCTGATTGCGATCCCGGCCACGCCGGGGGAGCCCCGGACGTCCTGATGATCGAGTCCAAAGGATTCGCTCGCCGGCACGCCTACCATCCCCACAAGCTGACGCTCGTATTCTCGGCGATGCGACACTTCCGGGACGGCCTCCGCGAGCGCGGCTACGAGGTTGACTACCGCCGGGCCGAGAGCTTCAAGACCGCCATCGCCGCGCATCTTGAGGAGTACCCCGACAACGACCTCGTGACGATGCGGTCGCCGAGCCACGGGGCGACCGACCGGATGCGCGACATCGTCGAGGAGGACGGTGGGAGCCTTGAGGTCCGGCCTAACGACCTCTTTCTCTGCTCGCGCGAGCAGTTCGAGGAGTGGTCGGCAGGGAAAGAGCCACCGTACCGCCACGAGAACTTCTACCGGTTCATGCGCCGCGAGACAGGGTACCTGATGCACGACGGCGAGCCGCTGGGCGGCGAGTGGAACTACGACGATGACAACCAGCAGTTCCCTGGCTCCGAATACGACCCGCCTGCAGCCCCTCGCTATGAGCCGGACGAGCTCACCCGGGAGGTGATGGGCTGGGTCGAAGAGACGTTCGACGGCTCCTACGACACCGACCCGAAGGGCGGGGACTGGGCCGACCCCGGGGAATTCATCTGGCCAGTCACCCGCACCGACGCGCTGGATGCCTTGGAGCGGTTCTGTGAAGACCGCCTGGAGGAGTTCGGGCCATACCAAGACGCGATGCTTGACGGCGAGACGACTATGAACCACGCCCTGCTCTCCCCTGCAATCAACCTCGGCCTTCTGCATCCGGGCGAGGTCGTCGAGCGGGTCATCGACGCCGCGACGGCCACCCCAGACGTGCCGCTGAACTCTCTGGAGGGGTTCGTCCGGCAGCTGATCGGCTGGCGGGAGTTCATGCGCCACGTCTACCGGGAGTCGATGCCGGAGCTCGCCGAGGCGAACCAGCTCGGCGCGGGCGAGCCCTTACCGGAGTTGTACTGGACCGGCGAAACCGACATGGCTTGCCTGTCGGACGTGGTGAACAAGGTCCGCGCGAGGGGGTATAGCCACCACATCGAGCGGCTGATGGTACTGTCGAACTTCGCGCTGATCTACGGGGTGAAGCCGACCGCGCTCAACGAGTGGTTCCACGCCGCCTACGTCGACGCCTACCACTGGGTCACCACGCCCAATGTCGTCGAGATGGGGATGTACGGGATGGGGGTATTCGCCACCAAGCCCTACGCCTCCTCGGCGAACTACGTCGACCGGATGAGCGACTACTGCTCTGGCTGTCCGTACTACAAGACCAAGACCACCGGTGAAGGAGCTTGCCCGTTCAACGCGCTGTACTGGGACTTCCTCGGGCGCAACGAGGAACAACTGCGCGCCACCGGCCGGATGGGACTCGTTTATAACCACTGGGATAACAAGGACGAGAACGAGCGGGCTGACATCCGTGAGCGGGTTGTCGAGATACGGGCGATGGCCGAGCGCGGCGACCTGTAGCGAGGGTTGAATTACGAGAACGAGATTACACGCTCCGTGACCTGAACCCACGACTGCGGGGGGGCCTGAAACCGGAGCGGTCAATCCTCCACGGCGCAGGCCCCGCAACACCGCACACCGCGTGTCAACCACGCCGGCGATGGACGGCGTTTTGTCCGTCCCGCCCCTTGGGCCAGTAGTGACAGATTCGGACACCGACAGCGGAAGGGCCGACGACCGATCGCTGGACCTCGAACGCTTCCAGTCGCTGGTGCAGTCCGTGGGACGTCCCGTAGTCACCGCGAGCGAGGTCGCCCGCGTGCTGGGCTGGAGCCACCGAGAGGCCGCCGACGCACTGGACGCGCTCGCGGCCGCAGGACGGGCAGAGCGCGCGGACGTGGCTGACGACCCTACCGTCTGGTACACCACCGATTTTGCGGCGCTCGCAAGCCGCGAGCATGCCGTGGTCTTCCCAGATCGCCGGGAGGTAGTGATCGAGCACCCTGAGCAGTTCACCCGCGCCCAGCTCGCCCAGTTCGCTCACTTGGTCGACCGGGCCGACGACGCCTATCTCTACCGCATCCGCGAGGAGGACGTCTGGCACGCCCCTTACAATAGCCTGGAGGACCTGCTCGGCACCGTCCGTAGCGTGCTCGGCGGCCGCTACCCCTCGCTGGAGTCTTGGATGGAGAGCCAGTGGAGCCGTGCCCGGAAGTTCAAGCTGGCCACACGGGACGACTACACCGTGCTGGAAGCCGCCAGCGCGGACTTGCTCGGCAACGTCGCGCTCGGCAAGCTGGAGGAGGGCGATCACTACCGCGCCCGCATCGACGACACGACCCTGTGGGTGACCGAGGATGCTGAGGGGGAACTCAAGCGGGTACTCTACGAGGCCGGCTATCCCGTCAGCGACGAGCGCGAGCTTGAGACCGGCGAGCCGCTGGAGGTGGAGCTCCTGCCGGAGCTGCGCGACTATCAGCGCGACTGGGTCGACCGGTTTGCCGAGCGCGGTGCCGGCGTGTTCGTCGGCCCACCGGGATCGGGGAAGACCGTCGCCGCCCTGGGTGCGATGGCCGAGGTCGGCGGCGAGACGCTGGTGCTGGTCCCCTCGCGGGAGCTGGCAGGCCAGTGGGTCGAGGAGCTGTTGACCCACACCTCGCTGACTCGCGAGCAGGTCGGCGAGTACCACGGCGGCCAGAAAGAGATTCGTCCGGTGACCGTTGCCACCTACCGCACAGCAGGTATGGACCGCCATCATCACCTGTTCGATAACCGTAAGTGGGGACTGATCGTGTTCGACGAGGTCCATCATATTAGTGCACCGGTATATCGACGGACTGCGGAGCTACAGAGTCGTCACCGACTCGGGCTCAGTGCTACACCCGTCCGGGAGGACGACCGCGAGCAGGAGATATTCACCCTTATCGGACCACCCATCGGCACCGACTGGGCGGCTCTGTTCGACGCCGGCTTCGTCGCCGAACCGGAGGTGGAGATCCGGTACGTCCCCTGGGAGACGGAGATGCACCGGAACGAGTACGCCAGCGCCGACGGCCACGAGCGACGGCAGGTGGCGGCCAGCAACCCCGCGAAGCTCCCGGTCGTCGAACGTCTGCTGGAGCGCCACGCCGGCCAGAAGACGCTGATTTTTGTCGACTGGCTCGACCAGGGACGGGCGATGTCGGAAGCTCTCGGGCTCCCGTTCGTCAGCGGCGAGACCCGCCACGCGGAGCGCCGGCAGCTGTTCGACGCGTTCCGGGCCGGCGAGCGCGAGACACTGCTGATCTCGCGGGTCGGCGACGAGGGGATCGACCTACCGGATGCGGAGGTGGCGATCATCGCCTCTGGGCTGGGCGGTTCCCGCCGCCAGGGGAGCCAGCGGGCCGGCCGGACAATGCGGCCGGTCGGACGCGCGCTGGTGTACATGCTGGCGACCCTCGGCACCGTCGAGGAGGAGTTCGTCCGCCAGCAGACCCGCCACCTCGCTGCTAAAGGGGTGCGGGTGGTGGAGACTGAGGTCGACAGCGATCAGGTCCCCTCCTCCAGTTCCCGGTAGCGCTCCGCGAACCGCGAGGCACAGGACTCACAGCAGAAGTGGTACTGCTCGCCGCCGAGGGTCCGGGCGACCCCCTCGCTGGTGACGGTGTTACCACATTCCGCGCAGTCGGGCGCAAACTCCGCGGCCCCGAGGTCCGGCGACCACGACTCCCCCACGAGCGGGGTGGCGTCGTACCCTCGGAGTCGCGCGAGGTCAACCCGCGCGGCGAGGAATGACCGCGGGTCCCCGTCCGGCACGCGGGCGGTGACGATTACCCGGCCGTCGCCCGTCTCGAAAGCGTGCTCGACGCCGTCGGCGCCTGCCAGCGTCGCGTGGACCTCGCCGACCGCCGCCGGCTCCGGACGACACTCGATGATGAGCCCGACCCCCTTACGCAGTAATGACCGGTCCAGGTCAGCGGTGAACCGCCTGACGACCCCCAACTTGCGGAGCCGGCTCACTCGGTCCGAGACGGCCGGCCCGGACAGCCCCACCCGCTCGCCGATGTCGGCGTACGGCCGGCGGGCGTCCTCGACGAGCAGGCGGAGTATTTCCCGGTCCGTGTCATCCAGTTCTCGGGCCATGTCCCGGACACTCGCTTGGGATTCAAAAGGTCAACGCCGCCAGCAGTTTCAAAGCGAAGCCGCTACACGCCGGGCCGAATTCGCCCGGCAGTGGTCTCCAGTGCCTCCCGGTCCGGGCGCGAGCGGGCGGTGATGAAGCTGATGCCATCGTTCTCAGCCCGCGGGATGACGTGGAGGTGTGCGTGGAACAGCTCCTGGCCGGCGGCCTCGCCGTCGGCGAGAAACAAGTTCACGCCGTCGGCGCCCAGCCGCTCGCGAAGGGCGCTCGCGACCCGCTGGGCGACCTGGAACAGCCGCCCGCCGACCGCTGGGTCAAGGTCATTAAGTCCCGCAGCGTGAGTACGCGGAACCACCAGTACGTGGCCCTCGGCAATAGGGTTGCGGTCCATGAACGCGATGGTCCGTTCGCTCTCGTGGACGACGCTCGCCTCCGCGTCACCATCCACGATGGTACAGAAAGTGCAGTCCTCGCTCATGCAAAGGGTAGAGGGAGCCAGTACAAAAATCCCGACGGGGCGGCTACTCCCCACGGGCGAGGGTGTAGAACTCCTCGTTGGGGCGCATGTCTGCGACGATCGCCAGCCGGTTCGAGAGGTTGTAGAACGCGGCGACGCTGGTGATCTCCCACACCTCACGCAGCGAGTAGTGCTCCAGCAGCGCCTCACGGTCGGCGTCGGTCACCTTTCCTGGAGTCTCGGTGAGCTTCACGACGAAGTCCAGCATCGCCCGCTCGTCAGCGGGTAGATCCGCCGCGCGGTGGTTGGTAGCGAGCTGGTCGGCCAGCTGCGGATCCCGCGCGTAGATACGCACCAGCGCCCCGTGGGCGACGACACAGTACAGGCAGTCGTTGACGCCGGAGACGGCGACGACGATCTCCTCGATTTCGTGGCGCTCAAGGGCGCTCTCCTCGACAAGCGCGTCGTGGTAGGCAAAGAAGGCCCGGAACTGGGCCGGGTCGTACCCTAGTGCCGAGAACACGTTCGGGACGAAGCCGGCGTCCTCGCGCTCCTGATCAATGCGCTCTTGGAGGTCCTCCGGGAGCTCCTCGTACTCCGGCACCGGGAAGTTCCGCATTGCGGGCTCTGCCATGTCCCCACCCCGCGTGGGGCAGTAAAAGGCGTTTTCCTCGCTCAGCGGCCCGTCCCTGAGCGGACTCGGGTGAGCAGTAGCAACAGCCCGTAGCCGATCAGCCCCAACGCGAAGACAACGACCGGGATGAGAAATGGGCCGAACGCGTCCACCAGCCCGCCGAGCCCTGCCATGAGCAGGTGGACAGCCGCGGCCGGCAAAGAACTGCCGACACGCGCCTGGCCGCCAGGCTGAACAGTCCTCACTACGTTCTGCGAGCGTGTACCGCACCGGTCATCTCGGTACGTCCCTTCTCGTGTACGCTCCCGTTGGCTATCTCCTAGTCGGGAGCCGGCCGCTGCTGGCCGTGCTCGGCGGTGTCGTCGTGCTGTCGCTGGCGAGCCTCCCGGATATCGACCATCGACTTCCGGTGGTGAACCACCGCGGAGTCACACATAGCCTGCTGTTCGCGGCCGGGACGGGCGCCGTCGGCTGGGCCGCGGGGGCCCTGATCGGCGGGCTTGGTATCGCGTCGGTCACCCTCGCGGGGACGACAATGACTCCGGCACTGTTCTTGGGCTTTCTCGGGGCATACGGCATCCTCGCGCACCTCGCGGGCGACGTGATCACGCCGGCGGGCGTGCCGCTGCTGTGGCCGCTGCCAACGACACTATCGCTGTCGGTCGTGGGCGCGGACAGTACCGTCGCGAACTACGGCCTGCTGGGTGCAGGGGTGCTGGCGACCGGGGCTGCGCTGGCAGTCGGCGTTCCCGGCTGACTACAGGAGGTCCTGGTCCTCAAGCTGGGCCATCACGTCGTCGACGAACGCGTCGACCGATTCATACGGGAAGTCTCCGCCACCCAGCTTCGTGTTCAGCTCCATCGCCGTCATCGAGAAGTCGCCGGACTCGAACT
>CAZLOO010000008.1:0-19366 GCA_964561055.1 uncultured Halobacteriales archaeon | reverse complement strand
TCTCGTAGCCGAGATTCCGGAACACGTCCTCCATGACGTCCTCGAACTCGAACCCGGAGAGCTCGTCCAAGATCGGCATTCCCAGTGACAGAAGATGGCAGGCCGTCGGTATGTACGTTATTGCAGAACTAGAGATCCTCCGCCAGCATCGCCTCCCGAATCGTCTGCTCGGTACGCTCCCTCAACGCCTCCAGCGCCGCCACCTTCCACTCGAACTCGTAGGACTCGCCGGGCTCGATGAAGTACAGCGTCGCGGTCACCGCCCGCTCGGGGTCCTGCTGGTGGAGCGCGATCGCGTATGCCTCCATCTGGGTCCGGTAGTACGCCGCCTTCTCGGGCACCTCCGCGGCGGTGACGTAGTTGGTCTTGTAGTCGACGACATGGTATGCGTCCGGGGTCACGACGAGATGGTCGATGAACCCGGAGATCTCGCCAGCCTCGAACTCGGCGGTGACGTACAGCTCGTCGTACGCCTCCTGAACGTCGGCGTCGGCGTGGAGCCCGTCGACGTACTCGCTGCCCCGCTGGGCGTGTCTCACGATCGCCTCGCGGCTCGTCGCCGTTAGCTCGCTGTCGACGTCCTTCTCTTCGAGCACCTGTTCGATGACGGCCTCGCGGCGGTCCGCGGGCGGCCGCAGCTCGCAGAGCCGATGGACGGCCTCGCCGAACGCCGTCGAGGGGAGCTCCCGGGGGCACCCATCGCCGTCGTCCTCGTCCCCCTCATCCTCGTCCTCGCCCTCGAACAGCACCGTGTTGGTCCGCCCGTCGAGACGAAGCGACCCATGCCCGCCCATCAGCGACGCGAGATCCGTCGGCGAGAGCCGGAATTCCCGGTCCGGCCGCGGCGGCGCTGGCGATTGCTCCAGCGCGAGATCAGGCGGGTCGGTCCCTTCGCGCCAGTCGACCGCGGGCGTGGGCAGCGACACCGTCACCGGCGCATCGCCGATCGAGCCGGTCACGCTGTCGGCGGCCTCCAGCGCCTTGAGGGTCGCCTCGTCGAGCAGCTCGGGCTGGACCCAGTCCCGCCAGCTCGATGCCTCCTCGGGATCCGCGCTCTCGATATCGGTCAGTGACTCACTGTCGTCCTCGAGGTCGTGCAGCCCCGTCAGGAGCAGCCGGTCGCGTGCCCGGGTGCAGGCGACGTACAGCACGCGCTTCTCCTCCGCGCGCTCCTCGGCCTTGCGGCGTTCCTTCAGCGTCTCGCGGGCGATCGTCTCCTCCGTCTCCAGGGGATCGTCGGGGTCGGGCGCCTTCAGCCCGGCCGCGTGCTCGCCGTCGACGGTCTCGAACTCCACCTGCCCCTCGCCCACGGCGGCCTTCATGTTGAACCCGCGACCGACGTCGGGGACGACGACCACGGGGAACTCCATCCCCTTGGCATCGTGGACGGTGAGGATCGAGACGCCCTCGCCGCCGCCCGCGACGGTCGCTTCGCCCTCGCGGCTCTCCAGGTCGCGGCGCCGCTCGATGCGACGGACCAGCGTCGGCAGGCTGGTGACGCCATCGTCGGCGTAGCCCCGCAGTTCCTCGCGGAACTTCTCGACGTTCGCGACCGCCTGCTGTGGCCGCTCGTCGGCGCTCACGCTCGCGAGGTAGCCGGTCTCCTCGATCACCCGCGTGAGGAACGAAGCCCACGAACCGTCCACCTGCGGGTCGGCGTCGGGTGCCACGCCAAGCGCATCGCGCCAGCCGGTGAGCAGCTCGTGGGCGTCCCGGAGTTCGGGCTCGTCGGTCTCGCCGAGCGCCGTCCACAGCGAGGCGCCGTCCCGCTTCAGCATCGCGAGCGTATCGTCGGTGCAGCCGAACAGCGGCGAGCGCAGGACGCCGTACAGCGCCCGCTCGTCGCTGGGATCGGCAAGCACCCGGAACAGGTTCAGTAGTGCCGTCACCTCGGGGGTCTCGTAGAAGCCCAGCCCGGAGGCGACGGTGAACGGGACGTCCGCCGCTTCGAGCGCCCGCTCGTACTGCTTGAGCCGGGTCCGGCTCCGCAGCAGGATCGCCACGTCCTCCGGTTCGAGCGACACCGCCTCGGGGTCCTCGGGATCGCCCGCCTCGTACACCCGCGCCTCGCCGTCGAACAGCTGGGTGAGCCGGGCGGCCAGCGCCCGTGCCTCCAGCTCCGCGTCGTCGCCCGGCTGCAGCGTCGCGAACGGGTTCTCCTCGGGGAAGCGCTGTGCCCGGTAGTCGGGATCGGTCGGCACCGCGAGGTACTCCACGCTCGCCAGGTTCTGGGGATCGTCGCGGTACGCTTCGAGTCGCTGCGGGGCGGCCTCGTAGGGTTCGCCGCTCTCCTCGAAGACGGTGTCGAACAGCTCGTTGATCGGCTCCAGTACGCCCGGGAGCGATCGGAAGTTCGTCGACAGCTGGTCGTCATCACCTGCGGTCGTTGCGCCCGCTGGATTGGCGGTCTCGAGCTCGCCGGCCGTCCGGTGGAACTGCGTGACGTCGGCGTTCCGGAACCGGTAGATGCTCTGTTTCACGTCGCCGACGACGAACACGTTCCGGGCGTCGAAGTCCTCGGGGTCGGGCGCGGTGAGGTGCTTGATCAGTTCCCACTGGCGGGGGTCGGTGTCCTGGAACTCGTCGACCATCACGTAGGCGAACCGCTCGCGCAGGTCCGCCAGCTGGGCGGCGGTCGCCTCCTCGGTGAGGAACTCCAGCGCGAACTCGATCTGGTCGGTGAAGTCGACAACGTTCTGCTCGCGCTTGCGCTCCGTGTAGGCCTCATGTGCCAAGATCGTCAGCTGCGCGAGCGCCCGGACGAACGGGAAGCTGTTGGCCTCGGCCCGGGAATCGGCGTCGACGACGTGAGCCTCGGGCTCTAGCGCGTCGACGACCGTCGTGATAGCCTCGTCGAAGGCGGCCTTCGCCTCGGAATCGTCCCAGCGGCTCCCGGTGGCGGTGTAGCTGGCGTAACGGTCGCCGCTCCCGGTCGTGAGCGCGTCACAGAGATCGAGGAACAGGTCCCGCGTCTCCACGGTCGGCTCATCGAACCCGTCGAGGTCGCCCTTGAGACGGGCCACCGCTCCAGCAGCCCGGGTCCAGCCCTGTCCGCCCGTGTCGACGGCTGCGGGCGGGTTCTCGATCAGCTCCCGGAGGGTCGCCAGCGCCTCGCGAACGGCCGGGTCGCCGAGCCGCTCGGCGGCCGCTTCGGGTGGAACCGGGTGGAGGTGGCGGTCGACGTACTTGAGGTATTCCTCTTCGATGGCGTCGGCCCACCGCTCGGCCCACTCGATCCCGCCGGGGCGCTCGGTCAGCAGGTCCGTCAGGATCGCCTGGAGGCTGTCCCGGCTGTACAGCCGCGCCAGCCGCTCGACGGCCTCGTGGTCGTCGTGGGTCTCCAGCAGCGTCGCGACCGTCTCCTCCAGCAGCGCCGCCGTCTCGGTTTCATCGAGCGTGTCGAACCCCGGATCGATCGCCGCGACACCCAGCGCGTGCTCGCGGAGCAGCCGCGAGCAGAACCCGTGAAGCGTGTGGATGTAGCCGTCCTCAAGGCCGTCGGCGACCTCGCGCCAGGCATCGTACTCCGCGGGCGGGGCGTCGGCGACCCGCTCGGTGATCGCCTCGCGGACGCCCTCTTTCAGCTCGTTGGCGGCCCGCTCGGTGAACGTCGTCGTGACGATCTCCTCGGGCAGCAGCGGTGCGTCGGGGTCGGCCGGCGCGTCGTCGGCCATCCCCCGCTCCAGCATCCGCATGTAGCGGGCGGTCAGGGTCGTCGTCTTGCCCGTCCCGGCGCCGGCGGTGAGGGTGACGTTCCGGTCGAGCGCGTCTGCGGCGGCCTGCTGCTGGTCGGTCAGGTCCCCGAACTCCACCATCTCAGTCCACCTCCAGATGGTCCGCGGGGTTGCCGGGCCGCGCGGCCAGCGGGACGTACGCGTCGGCGTTGTCGTCGATCCAGTCGATGGCCGCCCGTCGGCGATGCGGGCGGACGTCGCAGGTGTCGCTGTAGCCGCAGTACCGACAGCCGGCGTCGTCGGGGTCGAGCACGGTTGGGTGGTAGCGCCCGGCAGCGATCCCCTCGGCGAGCTGGCCGAGCCGCTCGGACAGCTCCCACTCGACGAACGCGCGGAACGCGTCGTGGCTGTCGAACGTCAGTGTCCGCCAGCGGAGCAGCGGCGTGTCGGCGTCGTCGTGACCCGCCCACGTCGCGTGATCCTCGGAACCGATCTGCCCTTTCTGGTGGTTCACGCTCGTCGGCGGCTTCACCTGGTAGTAGGCGCCGCCGACGGTCTCGACGCCGTCGAGGGCCCCCTCAGCGAGCAGCGCGTACAGCGGCAGCTGGAAGCTCAGCCCGCCGAGCGTGTCGCTCTCGCTCGGCGTGCCGCCGGTCTTGTAGTCCCGGACGACCAGCTGTGTCGGGTCGGTCCCGGGGACGGTGTCGATGCGGTCGATCTTGCCGGCGAGCGGCACCGTCCCCCTGGCCGTCTCGATCCTCACCGGGTCGTCCTGGAGCACCGTCTCGTCGCCGTACGGCTCGCCGACCCAGGCTTCGAGCCACGACGGCCGGGTGGTCGTCTTCCCGACCGCCTCGAACTCCTCGTCGAGGAACCGCACCAGCAGGCCTCGCTCGGGTGCCCCGAAGGCGTCGTCGCCGTAGTGGGGGTTCCGCTCGGGATCGCCGAGCCCGGCGAACACGCCGAGCAGCCAGTCCCGCTGGAAGGCGCTCGGGGCGTCGTCGAACCGCTCGGCCAGGCAGTCCAGCGCCACCTCCAGCAGGTGTTCCTCGCGGGCCTCCCGGTCACCTCGCGGGGGCACGGCCTCGCCGGGCATCGCCTGCAGGCCGGCGTAGTAGCGCTCCACCACGTCGTGGACGAAGCCGCCGCGCTCGCGGGCGTCGGGCTCCAGCCCGATCTCCTCGGGCTCCTCGATGTCGAGCACGCGGCTGGCGAGGTACTTGAACCCGCAGGCGGCGTACGTCTCCAGCCGGCTGGCGCTGAACGGTTCGCGCTCGTCGGCGCCGTGCAGCGTCGCGACGGTTTCGGGGCTGAGCTGGCCGTCGTAGGGCGTCAGCGCGGGGCTGGCCCGGGCCGCCGCGCAGGCGACCCCGCGCTGGAGCCGCTCGCTTCGCCTGTCCCCGAGCGCGCCGGCAGCGGCGGCCTCCCCGACCAGCGGCTCGTAGTCGGTCACGCCGTCGTGGGCGAACCGCTTTGCCAGCGAGCGCTGGATGTCCTCCTCGGAGCCGGGCGGGAGCTCGCTCGGTTCGACGGGCTCGGGCTCCAGCCCGGTGGCCCGCCGCAGTTCGGTGAACAGGTCCGCCTCCACGTACGGGTCGCCGCCGAGATCCCGTTTGGGGACGGTGAGCGTCAGCGAGGCGTCGCTGGCCAGCAGCAGGCCCAGATCGTGACGGGCGCCCTGCTGGATGTCGGCCTGCTCGAAGTCTTGATGGGCCTCGTTGATCGGCCGGGTGAACGCCAGTCGCTCGGGGTTCGAGGGGACCCCGCCCGCGGTGAGCCCGAGGACGTAGGCGTGCTCGAAGCCGCGGGGGGCGGCCTCGTCGAGCCCGCAGACGAGGACGTGGCCGGTCTCGCGACCGCCGCTCGCGTCAAGGGTCTCGCCGGTGAGCGCCCGCTCCAGTCGGGCGACCGGGTTCGCACGGTCGGGATCGGCCACGCCCTCGGTCAGCGCGAGCGTCTCGAGCACCCGCTCCAAGTGCTCGAACGCCGCACGCTCGGTCCGGCCAGGCGGCGTCTTCGGGAGTTCATCGACGGCGTCGGCGACGCCCAGCCCCTCTAGCAGCGCCTCGACTTGCCCGGGCAGGTCGGCGACGCCGCCTTTGGTCAGTCCGGTCGCGTCGTCCACGAGCGCCTGAATCGCGGCGACGAGGTCGTCGTCCAGATGGTCGTAGGCCGCCGCGAGCCGGCGGGAGGCCAGCCGCTCGGCGACGCGGGCGATCTCCTCGCGGGCGGCCCCAACGTCGGCGGTCCCGTCGAGGCGGGTCACCAGCGGGTTCGCGAGCAGCGCGGTCACGGCGTCGAGCGGCGGCTCCTCGCGGCCCAGCGTCGCGAGTTCAGTCACCACCTCGCCCAGGGCGGTGTCGCCGAACGGCCGCTCGACCGTCAGCGTCGCGGGGATCCCGTACTGTTCGAACGTCTCCGTGAGCCGGTCGCGGTAGGTGTCCGGGTCGGGCAGCACGACGCCGATCTCCTCGGCCGGCGTCCCGGCGGCGATACGCTGGCGGATGTCCCGGGCAACGAACCGAACCTCCCGCGGGATTGTCTCGGGCTGGCGGAGCGACAGCGATTCCTCCAGCGCCCCGGTGTCGATCTCGGAGACGGCGTCGGCGGGGCGGTACAGCCCCCGGACGGCGTCGCCCGCGGGTGTCCGCTCGTCGGCGACATACTCGCGGTCGAAGCCCAGCTCCCGGTAGGCCCGTAGCGCCCGCTCGGCGCCGCGGTCGACGCCCACCGGCTCGTCGGTGTCGGCGACCTGCGGCAGCAGCGCGACCGTCGGCCAGGTGGCTGCGATCTCACCGACGAGCCGGCGCTCCAGCGGCGAGAACAGCGTGAACCCGCCGAGCACGACCGCGTCGACGGCGGGGAGGTGCTCCGAGAGCGCCGTCCCGTCCGTGACGACGTGGTGGTAGCGCTCGGCCCGGAGCGTTCGGTCGTCAGCACCAGGCACCGCCTCGCGGGCTTCCTCGAACGCCGCGGCGACGGCGGCGACAGTCTCGGCCTGCGTGTCCAGCCCCTCGCTGGCGAGGCGCTCGCGGATTGCCTCGGGAGAGTGGAGGTTGGCGAACTCCATCAGCGACAGCAGGTCTTCGACCTGCTGGCAGAGCCCTGCAGCGGCAGTTCGGCCGGGTACCGACAGCGGGTTCGAGGGATCCTCGAGCCGCTCGACGGCGAGTTCGACCAGCCGATCACGGAGCGGCTGATCGACGTACGTGCCCGCTCCGGCATACTGATCGCGCTCGTAGCAGTCGCCGACGACGCGGTCGAACGTCTCGACGCTCAGGGTGAGTGGCGGCCCGTGCTCGCGCCACCGCTCCTTAGTCCCCCGTTCGGGGTGGTCCGAGCGGCCCAAGTACAGCAGGCCCCGTGGGGTATCCTCGACGCTCCCCGCGAGGCGGTCGAACGCCGCGGTTTCGAGCGCCGGATACCGTGCCCCGGCCAGCAGGTGGCGCGCAATCATCTGAACGTCCCACCCTCCGGCGACGCGGATATCAAGCTTGTGACGTCTTCCTGACCGGTATAATTGGACGGAATCACTGTCCTGCTTGATACGCCGCAGTAACCCAGGCGTGCTGGGGCGCCAGGGAAAGGCCGAGCGGCGCTGCTCGGTCTTGAGGAGTACACTGATTCTGAGGTGAAATTCACGTGAGCCTCTCGGAGCCAGCGGAGCCGTGGGCACTGGTGGCGGATCGGCGCCTTGCGGTGGGTTCGGTAGCGGCAGCGCTGGTCGGGGAGGTCACGCCCGATCACTGCAGTAGGAGGTAAGCTACCGACGACTGAAGTCGTGGGCTTCCCCCGCACGGGGGTTCGGCCCGCGCTTTATCCACCGTCGAAGGCGAGTTGCACAACGGCAGGTCGGGCACACGGAGGGGGTCCCTGCGTGGGGTTCCGACCCATGGTCTGGTCCGGAGCCGTCTCACACCGCTGTAAGTATCGGTGGATTCCCCTCGCATCATCGGCGCGTACCGCACCGAGAGCGGCACGGTGTCATCCGTCCCCGATGGCAGGGCGTGCGTACGGACCGCCCCTCCACAGCCGACACATTCGGCCGACCGGGAGTGTCCCCGATACCTCCGGGTGGTAGAAAATACATCGAACGGTGACGAACCCGGCGTCTCATCGCTTCTGGACCGTCTCGAGCCTGTCGGCTTCCTCCCACGACTAAAATCGTGGACGTCTGCCTCGAAGTTGTGTGAAGCTCCGCGACAATTTGGAATAATCAAAATCTTGTCATTTATCGTTGGCGTCCCTCGCCCGTCTAAGCCAGTGGCAACCAGGTCTGATCGTCGCCAGTTCGCCGTCGTTGGTCAGGGCCGGATTAACGGGTCCGGACGCGTGGTGAGCCTCCCCGCTCAATTCCGTAACGATGTGCTTATACGCGTATAGTGCGCTATTAAACGAAATTAAGGGGTGCGATTATCATGTTCATCTTCCCGACGACCCCTTCCCAAACTTTTATATAGCGTCCCCAGCGCCGCCGGTCGTTTCAATAAAACATAGAAGATGATATCTTAATACTTTCACCTGATTGGAGAATTTTAATAGCTCATGTATCGATACGAAAAAGGCCTCCCTCACAGGCGGAGGTGGGGAAGCTATCGAGGAGACGGGACGGAGGCCACAGAAAGGAGGAATCAATAATAGCATGAAACCGGAAACAGGAGAATCGGAAAATATCCGAGGTAGACAGGAACTGGTCATGGTCGCCAAGTCCGACGTAGAGTTACGGGCACGACCCGAAGGACTGACCTCGGCCGCAGATATCGATGTCAGTCCGTTGTCGGACGTTCTCAAGGAAGAAGGTGCGACTATCGAACCGCTCTTCGGGACGACTGAAGAGCGCATCCAAGCCGACGTAGATTCCGTGGCTTCCGAATCAGATTTCGAAGTGCCGGACCTGTCATTGTATTACTACGTTCACACGGACGAGGACCGGATGGAAGAGGTCGCCGAGCGCTTGAATGAACTTGATACGGTCGAAGCCGCCTACGTGAAACCGCCGGCCGCACCACCGGAAGCGGTAGAGATAGGAGAGTTCGAAGCGCTCAACGATATGACTCCAATTGCGGAGTCGCCACCCGCACACACACCGGACTTCGAGTCCCGACAAGGATATCTTGACGCCGCCCCGGAGGGTATCGACGCCCGCTATGCGTGGCGATTCTCTGGAGGAAGAGGCCAGGGGGTCGACATTATTGACCTGGAGTGGGGATGGAACTTCAGCCACGAGGACCATCAGAACAACCAAGGCGGCGTGGTGGGCGGGACTAACTCGGCCAATAATAACCACGGGACCGCTGTAATCGGCGAAATCGGCGCCGACGAGAACGACTTCGGAGTTACTGGTATCGCGTCCGAGGCCAACATCAGTGCCGTCGCCTTCTCGATGCCAACGGCACGGGCGATCCGACTCGCCGCAAATCGGTTGCATCGGGGCGACATTATGCTGTTGGAGATCCATCGACAGGGCCCCCGCGACTGGATCCCAATCGAGTGGTGGCCCGACGACTGGGCAGCGATCCGATACGCCGTCGCAAAGGGGGTCATCGTCGTCGAAGCCGGTGGGAACGGCGGCGAAGACCTCGACGATTCGATCTACGACAACAGGCCCTCGAACTTTCCTTCGGATTGGAGCAATCCGTTCCGACGCGGTGAACGGGACTCAGGAGCAATCGTTGTCGGTGCGGGAGCCCCACCACCGGGCACCCACGGGAACGATTGGGGTCCCGATCGTTCGCGTCTCGGCTTCTCAAACTACGGGAGCATGATAGATGCCCAAGGTTGGGGCCGAGAGGTGACCAGCACGGGCTACGGGGACCTCCAGGGCGGATCGAACAGAAACGAGTGGTACACCGACAGCTTTAGTGGAACGTCGAGTGCCTCACCCATCGTCGTCGGCGCCCTGGCCTGCGTTCAAGGGACCCTGCGCCGGTACGGTCGAACCCAACTCAGCCCGCTGCGAGCGCGGCACCTTCTCCGTTCGACAGGGTCGCCCCAGCAGGACGCTTCTGGACGTCCCAGCTCGCAGCGAATCGGAAACCGTCCGGACCTCCGGGAACTGTTACCCCGTGCGTTTCGGACTCGTAGTTGGACTGGCGTGCAGTTCCGTGGGACTGTCCCGGCGAACAGCACGCGACGCTGGTTCACCTGGGGATGGCCGGCACAGTGGCACGTTTTGTGGACTGTTGTGCCAACGACACCCAGGAGTGGGGGACCCCAGATTAGCTGGAACGTGCAGGTCGAACGGGCCACCCACGAGAACATCACGTACTGGATCAGCATCACGAACAAGACGTCGTCTTCGGTAGACGTCGAAGCTCGCTACGCCGTCCTCGGGGAGACGTAACAGATGAACGGACCCACGACGCCGAACAATCGTCGCGACCGAACATACACGGAGACACAACCATGAGAACAGGAGTCCAATTCCGCGGCACCGTCCCGGCAAACAACACGCGGCGCTGGTTCACCTGGGGATGGCCCGAGGGCTGGCACGTCACATGGTACGTCGTTCCGACGTCGCCAGATAAGGGTGCTCCACAGATCGACTGGGATGTGGAAGTGGAACGCACATCGAGCGACAAGATCAAGTACTGGATATCGGTCCAAAACCACACCGGCGACAGCGTCCAGATCGAGGCCAGATACGCAGTGCTAAACTAAGAGGTGAGCAGGCAATGCGTATCATCATCGAGATCGACGAAGAGAGTGAGACTACCGAGGCCGAGATTCGCGAAGAATCGAGATCGACGGAGACAACACGTGAGGAGGCCACCGACGCAGGCGGAGCGCCCAGCTCTGGTCATGCACGACCAGAAGAAACGATGACGCCTGGGCCATCACCGAGGCAAACGCTGGGAAGTTCGGAACAGGCCACGGATGCGGGTGCTGCTCCTCAATCGATGACAGATCCCACGACTGAGGGTCGGATGGACGTCTCCTCCGGAGATAATGCGACAGACGGCGGCGCAGCGCCGGGAGCAAATCCAGAGCTTGGACGAAGCCCATCACTGGAAGGAGAGATGGCTCCCAGCGGCGGGGTTCCAACCCGAACGCCCGAAACAATGCTCGAGGAAGGGACCGACGCTGGTCCCCCTCCGGAACCGGTTGAAGAAAGTTCGGCGGTCGTTGAGGGAGCGGCGATGGATTACGAGGCCATCGTTTCGGGGACCGTAGAGGAGGTCAAAGACCGCGTCGAAGGCGGGAACTTGGACCTAAAAAAAGTCCTCGACGCCGAGCGATCCGGAGACGCCCGGAGCACGCTCATCGAATGGTTAGAGGGACGAAAAGCGTAGCCAGCGTGGATCAAGCAACACTCATAGGGCCAGAGCAACGCTCATGTCAGATTCAGAACGAGAAAGGAAGTTAGAACAGTTCCGAAAGGAAGTCGAAAACTTGGACAACGTGGTGGGCGTCGGATACGATCCAAACACGGGCGAGTACGTCGCTCTCGTCGTCGAAAAGAAATCCACGGAGGAGCTCTCGGAGGATCAGTTAGTCGCGAGAAACACCTCGCTGTCGGAGGACGAACACGGTGTTGAGGAAGTCGGCGACCTCCGGGCTCACATCCTGACCATCGACACCTCCGAACGGCTTCGGCCGGTACCCGCCGGTGCTGAGGAGCACCCAGGCGACAAACGGTGGGTTGGAACCGGGGGCTTCATTGCGCGCGTCACCGACCCATCGAAGGGCAAATGGGCGAGTGACGTCTCCAAAGGCGATATCGTACGGCTATCGAATTGGCACGTCTATGTGGGTGATTCGTTCGCACCCTCCCGGCCGATCCACCAGCCGGCCAGAGGCGAGGAAGTCGGTGAACTCGCCGGATGCGTCCCACTCAGCGATGGCGTGAAGATGGACGCCGCTGCTCGCTCCGTTTCGTCGGAAGACGGCTGGGATGTCTACGGTCTCGATACCGCGAACGACGGGTCCGAGTATGGGCGTTCGGTCGTTTCGACCCTGACGGATGAACACGCCGGCGCCTCGGTGACGAAGTCAGGACGAACGACCGACGTTACCTCTGCAGAGGTCAGACAGATTAGCGCGTCGCTCAGAATTAACTACGGGACATCGGACAATCCGGAGATGATCCGACTCGACGACTGTGTCGTCACGACGGACCTCGGTGACAGTGGTGACTCAGGGTCGCCGGTCTATCTCAAGGAAAACGGGGCGCTCTGTGGACTGTACTTCGCCGGTTCGTCTGTGGCTGGCGTGTTCTGCCAAATCGGGAATATTGAGGAGGCGCTCGGAATTAAAGTCATTACCGATTGGAATTCCGACATCCCACCGGTGGACTACGGGAGAGAAGACCTTGAGAAGTTCAAAAACGATCTTATCCAGTACATCGAGAACTGGAACCCATAGGCGGTTATTGAGGCTGCTCGCCCTTGGATAGTCCCACCCAAGATCATCTCCTCGGGGGGTACGACCCGACCTCCTCCCCCGGTTCTGAATTCCTGTCGCCGATGAACAATTGATCCCCTCCACGCTCTGAAAGACTTGGAATCCGACCATCGGATTTCAGCCGGGGATTGCCTTCGAGTTCCAACCCGCACTCAAGGGGAACCAGAGAGACTCTGGCGAAACTCTCGTTGTCTCCCCCGTATAGGGCTGTGGCCCGATCACATGCTCTCATCCCCCTGAGTCGCCGGGGTGAGGTTGAGCAGCCCGTCGGCCAGCTCGCGGAGCCGGTCGGCCTCGTCGATTTCTCACACCCACCGGTCGGGGAGCGCCCCAGCACCGAAGCGGGCGCCCGCCAAGGCGCCGGCGATCGTGCCGACCGTGTCCGTGTCCTCCCCGCGGTTCACGGCGTCCACGACCGCTCGCTCGGCTGTGTCGGCGGTCAGCCCGTAGACCAGCCCTGCTTGGAGCGCGTCCACCACGTAGCCCGAAGTCGACAGCTCCGGTTCCAGTGCGGCGGGGTCGCGCTCGCCCTCCAGCACCGCCTGGACGGCCGAGACCGCCTCCCGGAGCTCCTCGGGCGCCTCGTCGGCACCCTCCAGCGCCGCCCCGAGCGGGTCCGTCTCGTTCCGTACCAGCCCCGCGAGAGTGCGGTTGAGCAGGACACAGCCCCACTGACAGCGCGGGTCGGTGTGGGTGATCGCCGAGGATTCGCGGCTGACCCGGACCAGCCCGGCGTCGTCCTCCCGGAAGGCGATAGCGTGGGGCGCACACCGCATCACGCTCCCGTTGCCGGCGTTCGAGCCCTCGGGACGCTCGCGCCACACCTCGCGGCCGGCCTCGTTGGGCGGGGTCCCCTCGCGGATCCGCTCGATAGCGTCGCGGGTCATTAGCCCCACGTCGAATGGGTCGCTTTCGAGCCACGCGACAAACCGCTCGGCGACGTCCGCCCGGTCGAACCCGCCCCGCGCGACGAGGCTCTCGGCGATGCACAGCGCCATCTCCGTGTCGTCGGTGATCGTCCCTGCGGGCTGGCGGTGGGTGCCTTGGCCGAGCATCTCGATCACCTCGCCGTGGCGCTCGCGGATCTGCCGGGCGCTCTTGAACTCCACCGGCCGGCCGACCGCGTCCCCACACGCCAGGCCGCTCAGACAGCCCCGCGCCCGTTCGGCCTCGGTCATGCACTCCCCCCTCGTCGCCGGCCCCGGTCCCGCTGTTTCTTGTGGGACCGTGTCACTCGGCCGGGATTGACGGTTACAGCCATTCAGTCCACTCCCTCGATATGGGTCAGCGCCCACCGGGCCTGGTCGCGGACTGCCTGGTCCTCGTCGTTGCGGGCCCGCTCCCAGAGCGGCGCCGCCGCGTCCTCCGCCTCCAGGCGCCCCAGCGCCCGGGAGGCGCGCTTGCGGACGACCGCCTCCTCGTCGTCGAGCAGGCCCACCAGCGCCGGCACACAGTCGGCGACGGCGCCGGGGAAGTCCTCGGCGACGCGGCTGAGCACGCAGGTGGCGTTGGCCCGGGCGTGCGGGTCGTCGTCGGCCAGTAGCCCCGCGACGCGGCCGACGTGGGGCTCCAGGACAACCGTGTGGACCGCGGCCACGTCCGCGAGCAGGCCGGCGGCATTGGCCCGCACCTGCTCGTTCCCGGCGTCGAGCAGTTCGAGCACCTCCTCGACGATCCCCACCCCGGCGTCGGGGGACGCCTTGGTCACGCGCCCGAGCGCAGCGGTCGCGTTCAGCCGGACGCTGTCGGCCTGCTCGTCGTCCAGCACGAGCTCGCCCAGCGCTCCTGCGGCCGGCTCGACTGCCTCGGGGTACTCCCGGGCGATCCGGCACAGCGCGAAGACGGCGTACTCCTGCTTGCCGTCGGTCGCCTCGAGGGCCCGCGTCAGATTCGGGACTGCCTCGACGGCGTCCCGGTGCCGGTGGGGCTGGCCTACCGCCCGCGGGACCGCGAGGGCTCGCTGGCGGCGCTCCGGGAGTTCCTCGACGCCTACAACAGCCCCGTCGGGTTCCTACTGCCGGGCGACACGGTCGCCGACGGCGAACCCGTCGAGCGGCTCGGCGAGCGGGTGGTGGAACTGCCCTACTGGCTGTACCTGCTGGTGTGTTGAGGCGGGATCTGCTACCGCGTGATGCGTTACTGCTGTATCTCGTAGACGAGTGCAGCGACGGCTTGGTCGACAATCTCCTGACTGAGCCGTCCCTGCCAGAAGGCGATGTCCCCGGCGTCGAGAGACTGCACCCCCCCCAGGGTACGATACGGCTCCGGTCCGGGGTACTGCCACGAAGCCAGGCGTCCTCCGGGATTTCGACGAGGCCGTCCATCCACGAGCGGGTCGTGAGCGTGAGTGCGACGTACTGCTCGCCGTGGAAGGGTCGCCCTTCGTGATTCGAGACGACGAGCCACGGGCGGGACGCCTCGTCGCCTTTGAACGGGTCCGCGGCGTAAACGACATCGCCGCGCTCGAAAACCGGGTCGGCTTCCTCCCCGTCACTGATCGTCCGTCGTGCTCGGATGTGCCTCGTCGGGGGCGTGCTCGCGCCAGGCGTCCGGGTCCTCCTCGCCGAGTTGCTCGTTGAACAGCGCGGTCGCCCGCTCGTAGCCGCTGTAGTCGGCCAATCGGTCGCGGTCGCTAGTCACCGCCCAGTAGGTCGCCTTGTGCTCGACGAGCCCGCGGTCTTTCAGCCGTGAGAGCGCCGTGCTCACGGCAGCCCCGCCGAGGTCGGTCCGGCTGGCTATCTCGCGAGCCTCGAACGCCTGGTCGTCGTGGGCGAGCAGGAACCCAAGCACTCGGTCGGGTGTCGAGAGCCCCGCAAGCTCCTCCTCGCTAGCGTTGTCGAACCGTTCCCTGTCGATCGACATCGTTATCGACCGATACTGTCCTTAGCGTTAATAACGTTAGTACTGTAAGGTATGAAAACGGAGTCGTAACGGAACCGCGTCGCAGCCCGGTCCCGTTTCATCGAGCAGATCGATCTCTCGATTCGCCTTCCCCACCTCACTGAGGAAGAACTGCCCGGTGCATCGGCGTAGTGGTGGAGTTGGTCGCCCTCAGCGAGACGAATCCCGGACACGAAGCTCACGGCCACAGCGTTTTCCGGAATCAGTAGAAAATGAAGAGCATGCTCGGCGCTGCCGCTCTCGGGCTTCCTTCTGTAGCGACACCTTGTTGCCAGAAGCACTTAAATAGGGCCCGGAGTTCCCTACTCCCCGCGGAGACGGAGCGAGCGTGGACGAACGCTTCAGTCCCGGCGGCTACCACTCGGCGTAGGTGAGGTACTCGCTGCCCTCGTACTCCAGGAGCCACGTCCCGTAGGAATCGTCCACGTCGAGGCCCTTGTGCTGTCGAATACGCTCGACGACTGACTGGAAGGCGTCGTCGTCCTCGTAATACCCGCTGTCGATCGCCTCCTCGACGACCTCCCGTTCGGCGTCGGACAGCCCGGAGAGCGTGAACAGGTACTCCTCCCGCACCTGGTCGGCGAACGCCTCGAGGCTCGCTGCGACCACCGTCAGTTCGTAGCGGTACGTGGCCTCGGTGGCAGTCCGGGAGTCGACTGCGACGCGATACCGGGTTCCGTTATGGACGAGGATATCGTACTGGCGCTCCGGAACGAACACCGACTCGTTGCCGACCTCCTCGAGGGTGCCGTAGCCGACGCCGATGTCGTATCCCTCCTGATTCGGCGGGGTGTCGCCCGACACGACCGAGACGAGCCGCTGGCGGTCCGCCTCCGGGAGGTCGTCGTACTCGATCGCGCCGAGCTCCGGCGTCGTGTCGTCCGGATCGACATCGAGGAGCACCTCGTACACCGTGACCTCGCTGCTCTCGAGGCGCGTCTCCGAGACGTCGTACACCGAGCCGTTGAACCGGACCGTGTCGACGCGGTCGAAGAGCTCGTACCGGCCGGTCCGTGTGGCTGACCCGTTCTCGACGGCGGAGGCGACGACGGGATACGCCTCCGACTCGGGATCGACCCTCATCGACGCCTCGTCGGCGATACGCTCCGGCGTTGCATCGTCCATATCGAGGACGACAGGCGGATGCCCGCAGCCGGCAAGCGGGACCGAGAGGAGGGCTGCTCCGCTCGCGAGGACCTGACGACGTCGCATGAAATTGCTGATCGATGATCGATATAAATATTTTCTGAATGATCTTCCGCTCCGTGACCACCGGGAGCGTCGGCGACCATGACGTACTCGTCGAGCTGGCCGAGACGGCCGGCGTCGACGGCGGCGAGATCAGCGCCGTCGTAAGCGACGAGAACCTCAAGAAGGCGCTCAAACAGCGTTGCTCCGGGCACAGCAGCGGGGCGTCACCGACGTGCCGACATTCGCCTGCGACGGCCATGCGGCCCGCGGTGCGGGGCCGCCCGAGCAGGCGGGGCGGCTGGTCGAGGGCCTCCAGATCGGGACGGCGACTATCGTCGGAGTCCGTTCTTCACGCCCAGCGGAATCGTCCTGTCGGGGAGTGTCTCCCGCGCGTCGAGCGGTATCGTGACGACCGGCTCATCGGGGTCGTCGCTCTCGATGACCAGCGAGTCACTGGTCGGCCCCGGCCCTCGCGGGCCATACGCGACGGTGACCGTGATGGACTCGCCGGGCTGGAGGACCGTCGGCGTCCCCGGAGCGGCGAGGGTGAACGCCTCGAACTCCCGAGCGAGGTAGGCACCGAGGGTGGTCGCCCGGTAGTCCACGCCGGCGCGGTCGACCCATCCGCGTTCCTCGAGTTCCGACAGGATGCGGGCGAGCGTCTGCCGCGAACCCCCGGTCTCCTCTCGGAGCGCGTCGCGGGCCATCGGCTCGGTGGCGAGCGTCCGCAGGACGACGAGCCGGTTCTCCGAGCGAGCGAGGTACTCGATCTCATCCAGTGCCTCTGCCACAGGCGGTAGTGAGGAAACGACGGGTAAAGCGTTACCTCGGGCGAGCATCGCAGCGGTCTTCGGTCGAGGAGAAATGTCCGGGAGGTGATACTCGAGAACGTTGGCGACCACGGCGACGGCATCGCGAAGTCGAGCGCGGCCTCGAACTGGTGATCCCCTTCGAGCACACGTGGTCCTGTTACCGGCCGACGGCGCCGGCCTGTGGAACGTGTGACGCCTGCGCATTCCGGCTGCAGGCGTTCCGGCGTGTGGGCGCCGAGGACCCCGTCGCCTACGCCGAGCGGCCCGTCTACGCGGAGTAGGGCCCCAGCCCTCCGTCGGGTCAGGTTGACATCGGGAAATCCGAGTCGGGGATGTGACGGGCCAGCTGATGGCCGACCTCGATCGGGAACGCCGTGGTGACCGCATCGGTCCGCCCGGCCCATCGCTCGTATTCCGCCTCGGTCGGAAAGGTGTTAGCGTAGGGACAGAACCGCTCGTGCGCGAGCGACAGATCGAATTCGTCGGGACTCGGCACATCGAGCCCAGTGGCCACGCCGAACGACATCACGGCGTCCGCCGGCTCGACGGCGAGCGTGTCCTGCCCAGCGTGTATCTCGACAGTGGTCTCGGAGACGGGACTGTCGCTCCGGATCAGGACCGGCTCGTCGAGCCCGAGCACGAACGGCACGACGAGTGCGTCGAGGACACAGTGGAAATGGTGTGTGTCGCCGTCGATGGTCGCCCGATGCCGGGACTGCTGGGCGGTACAGAGGGTGTCCATGCTGACGGTCAGTCCGGTCTCATCGGCGACGGCGGAGGTACTCGCAACCCATTCCTCGAGGGTCCTCGGGGAGTCGGGCAGCCCGAACGCGGTTCGCAGTTGCTCCGCGACGTCGGGTGGAAGCTCGATGTCAGTCGATGTCCTGGAGTGGCGATCGGTCATGGCTTAGCTCACCTCGGGTGGATGCACGAGTGCGGACCGTCTGGACCTGTCTCCCAGCCCTCTGGGATGGTTTATCTGCGTCGTGTCGGACGACTCTGGGGTGACTATAGGACACACGCCATTACCGGGCCGGGTCTCCCCGCCGACGACTGACCTACCCGCGGACGACACGGCTACAGCGGGAGGCCCCCGTCGCCTGCTCGCCGATAGCCGAGCAGGAGGCCGGCGACGAGCAGCCCGCCGATTCCACCGACGAGAAACGTCACCAGACCGGTCGAGAGGCCGACCACGGCAGCGATGCCGCTGAAGAGGACCGCCCCGCCGAGTAGCTTCAGCCCCATACAGCAGACGACACCCCCGAGTACGGCGACGCTCCCGAGACCAGCGGCGGGGACCCGCGAGTCGGACGAACCGTCGAACATCGGTCCGGAGTGTGGCGTCGGTCGTGTTGCTGCCGATGCGACTGTCGCCTCGAGCAACGCGCTCGCCGTTCAGTTCGGCAGGAATCGTGTTAAGAGTTGTCGTGGGTACGACGCTTCGCGGCCGCCAACCGAATCGCGCGACGTGACGCGATTTACGGGAAGCCAGAGGCCCTCCGAGCGGGGCTCATCGAACAATGCGATTCCCGAGGACCGCTCCGGGCGGTCCGGGCAGGATAATAAACGCATCCAGCCGCGTGGGAGTCAGCCCGATGCGGCGCCCCTGCGTTGGCTGGTCGTGAGGTGATACGTATGGGACACCAGTCCTCAGGTACCGTCGTCGACTACGGGACCGGAGCGAGCCTCGTCCCGTGGCGATGGCTCGAACGACGAACCGCACAGGCGTTCACGCTCGGTGGAGCACTGCTCGTCGCGAGCGCCGTGGTCCCGGTCGCGCTCGCGTCCGTCACGAAGTGGGCGTGGGTGTCGGGCCTCGTCCTCGTCGGGAGTAGCGTGGTTGTGATGGCTGCGGGCTTGCTCGGGATGGTCCCGCAGGGTCGCGAGCGAGCGCCCTGGCTCCTGCGGGGAGGGATCCTCTGTGCGACGGTCGCGGGAGCGGCAGCCGTCGGACTGATCCTCTTGATCGGAGCGGCGGTCACCGCGGCCGTCACGCTCGGTGCGGCCCTCCCGAAGCCGATGGGGGTGTTCCAGGTCCTGGCTCTCGGGATGGCGGGCGGACTCGCGCTGGGGTTCGTGCTGTTCGGCATCGTACGGATGCGGGCCGACGGCCCCTCGGACACTCCCGGAGGACTGCTACTCGCAGGCGGTGTCGTGCTCCTCCTGCCGGTCCTCGGCGAGCTCCTGCGCGCGGGCGTCGGCATCGGGCCGCCGTCGTGGGTTCTCTTCGTTGCCCTCGGCGTCCTGGCTCTCGACACGCTGGCAGTTGGCTATCGCCTCTGGTCGGCAGCCTCGGCCGCTCGGTGACGGGCGTAGAGAGCTCCCTCGTCTGATCCGTCCCGGGCGCCACGACCGTCATCGCAGACGAAGCGTGACGACTGAACC
>CAZLOO010000007.1:0-19447 GCA_964561055.1 uncultured Halobacteriales archaeon | reverse complement strand
CCGCCGACACCGCCCACGACGTGCTCCGGGAGTACCGGGTGGTGGACGCCCTCCAGGACACGGCGGTCCGGGTCCCGCCGACGGTGCTGGCGTGCGAGGACCACTCCGTGCTGGGCAGCGACTTCTACCTGATGGACCGCGTCGAGGGGGATGTGCTCCGCGAGGGCGAACCGGAGCGGTTCCGCAACGACGAGGCCCGCAGAGCCATCGGCGCGGAGCTTGTTGACGCACTGGCGGAAATACACGGCGTCGATTACGAGACAGTCGGGTTGGGGGAGTTCGGCTACCCGGAAGGTTTCACCGAGCGACAGGTGCGGCGCTGGTCCGAACAGTACACCTGGGCGTTCTCGGTGACCGCCGACCGACGGGAGGTGCCGGCGGTGTACGAGGTCATGGAGTGGCTTCAAGACAACGTCCCCAATCAGCCCCCCGCGACGCTGGTCCACGGGGACTACAAGCTCGACAACGTCCAGTTCGGGCCCGGGGCCGAGCCGGAGGTGGTCGCGGTGTTCGACTGGGAGTTGAGCACGCTCGGCGATCCGCTGACGGACCTTGGCTGGATGCTGTCGTACTGGTGGGACCAGAAGGATCCACCGGTGCCGGCGGGGACGGACACCCTGATGGCGCGGTTCATGACCGACGACGCGTACATGACCAGAGAGGAGTTGGTCGAGCGCTACGAGCGGGCGACCGGTATCGCGTACGAGAACGACCGGTTCTACCGAGCGCTGGCGGTGTACAAGCTGGGCGCGCTGGGAGAGATGTTCTTCCGGCGCCACCTCGAGGGGAACGCCGACGACCCGATGTACCCGAAAATGGAGGCGGGGGTGCCGGCGCTGGCCGAACGGGCGCTCCGTATCATCGACGGCGAGGAGCCGTTATAAGGGTCAAAACCGGCGGTCGCACCACGCCAGCAGGTCCCCCCGGTCGCGGGTGTCCTCGGGGAGCGCGTCGAACGGGAACCAGCGCGCAGCGCTGATCTCTCCGTCCGGGTCGGCGACTTCGGTTGTCGTGCTCTCGGCACGGGCCTCGAAGACGGGGAGCACGCCCCACGTGGCGTAGGAGCCGTGGCGCACTTCGACGCGAGTCACCATCGCGAGGCCATCGTACCTGGCCTCTGCGCCGGCTTCCTCGGCGAGTTCCCGGCGAGCGGCTTCGCGGAACGACTCGCCGCGGTCCGGGGCGCCACCGGGGAGTACCCACTTCCCGACGGCGTCGTGGCGCACCAGCAACAGCTCGGCGCCGTCTCGGTGGACGACCGTATGGGCGCCATAGGGGGCGCCCCAGCGGTCGATACGCTCGGCGAGGGTCCGGAACCGCTCTCGAGAGACCCGGTCGACACGCTCCAGCTCTAGCGGGTCGTACCGTTTCTCGAGCCGGTGATAGGCCTGCTCGGCCTGCTGGTCTGCTCGCTCGGCGAGAAACCAGAGGTCGTCGACCGTCACCGTGGCCCACCCGAGGTCATGCTCCGCGTATCGGCGGAGTGGTCAATAACCCTTCGACCGCACCGGGACTTGTGGCTCCGGACGCCCCCAGTGACCGTCCGTTTCAGTTGCTTTCGCGAGCTTTTTGAGGCGTCCCGGGGTAGTTTCGGTATGGCATTCGACGAAGGCGACCGCGTCGTTCTCCACGACGAGCACTCCGAGCACGACGGGCAGGCCGGCGAGGTGACTCAGGTGATGGAGAACATGTTCGGCAGTGCAACCTACACGGTGAGCTTCGAGGAGGGCCAAGAGAAGGGCGTTGCCGAGGACATGCTTGCGGCCGCTGACGACGAGACGGAGGAGTAACGCTCCGTGGCCGGAGTCCCGCTTCACTACATCGACCTGCGGGCGTTCTGCTACGCAACGGAGGACGACCAGCGTGTTGAGCGGGCGCTTCGGACGCTGCTCCCCGAGGAATTCCCCGTCGAGCGCGCGGAGAGTGAAGGCTACCACGGTGACCGCATCCTCGTGTTCTCAGCCCGCATCGAGAACGCCGACGACGTCCGGCACGTCCTCTCGGCGCTCGCGCAGCTCTCGGACGGGGAGTTCCGGCGGCTCCGCGAGGAGACTGACCAGCGCGTCACGGAGGACTGTGAGCTGTACGTCTACCTCGACAAGCAGGCCGCCTACCAGGGCACGGTGCGGCTGGGCGAGGGACTCACCCTGCGGGCGAAGGTGGAGGCATACCCCGCGAAGAAGGACAGCGCCGTCGCGAACGTACGCGATCTGCTCGAGGAGTACGCCGAGTGTCGCCGCTGATCCGTCCCGCGCGCCGAACCCGCAACCCACAAGCGCGGCGCCCGCCAGTCACCGTCCATGAGCGACTGGGAGGCCGTCCACGCCCACCCCGACGGTGAGTCGACGGTCCGGCGGCTGGCGCTGACCGCCGCCGGGGACGGGTTCGACGGCCTCGTGGTGCGCAACCACGGCGACCGTCTTACCGAGTTCGACCCCGCCACGGTGAGCGAGGCGAGCGGTATCGACGTGGTGGCGGGCATCGAGGTGCGGGCCGAGGAGCGCTCCCGTGTGGCCGGACTGATTGACAGCCACCGCGCCCATCGGTCGGTGGTATGTGTCCACGGCGGGCCGGAGTCGATTAACCGGCTGGCGTGTACCGACCCCCGAGTCGACGTGCTCGCACACCCCACCCACGGCGACGGCGTAGACCACGTGCTCGTTCGCTCGGCCGCCGATAAGGGGGTCGCCCTCGAATTCAGTCTCGCACGGGTGCTCCGTACCGCTGGCGGCCGCCGGGTCCGGGCGCTGCGCCGGCTGCGCACCCTTCGGGAACTCTTAGAGAAGTACGACACCCCACACGTGGTGAGCGCTGACGCGACGAGCCACCTCCAGCTACGGTCACCCCGCGAGCTGGCGGCCGTCGGGAGCGTCGTCGGCGTCGACCCCGAGTGGATACGCGACGGGTTGGCTGAGTGGAAGCGGATCGTCGAGCGCAACCGAGAGCGGGCGAGCGATTCGTTCATACAGCCAGGAGTGCGACGTGGCAGGTATGAAGAGGACCCGTGAGGAACATGCCGCGCGTTTCGACGAGTACGCGGCGGAGTACGACGAGGACCAGTCCGAGGAGTACCGAGCCTGCGCGTCGCTGGTGATCGAGTACGCCAGCCCCGGGCCGGAGGACGTGGTGCTCGACCTCGGCGCGGGCACGGGCGCTATCGGGCTCGCGCTCGCACCTCACTGCGCCCGGGTGATCGCCCGAGACATCAGCGAGGGAATGATGGAGCAGGGCCGCCGGAAAGCCGATGACCAAGGTCTGGACAACGTGGAATTTGCCGAGGGGAGCTTCCGGGAGCCCAACGTTGAGGGGGCGGTTGACATCGTCGTCTCGAATTTCGCGATGCACCACCTCAGCGACGAGGAGAAACGGGAGTCCATCGAAGTCATTGCCTCGCTGGGGCCCCGGCGGTTCGTGCTTGGGGACGTGATGTTCTTCGGCGCTCCCGATCCCAGCGAGCCGTTCTACAGCCCGGAGGTAGACGATCCCGCGACGGTGGGGGTGCTGGCGGACGCCCTCACCTCCGCGGGGTTTTCACTCACCGCCGTCGAGGAGGTTCACGAACAGGTGGGCGTGCTCGTCGCCGAGCGGCCCGTCGATGAGGAGGACTGGCCCGTCCAACACACGGACGAGCCGGTCGGGATGGCCGAGGACTAACTGAAAAACACCGCCAGGAGAGCCAGTCCGACGACCACCGCGGCCGCCAAGAGCAGTTCAGTGCGTCGCCTCGGGCCGATGTCCCGGAACAGGTGCTCGAGGAGCCGCCCCTGCTCAGGGTTTGCGTGGTCGAGTTGAACGGTATAGCGGTCGTCGTACTCCCGGACCTGGATCGAGTGGGTCGCCCGGCTGTCGCGGTACACCGTGTCGGCCCCGAGCGGGAACGACAGCGCCGACGGCTCCAGCCCGAATCCCCACTCCGCTGGCGGCGGCACGTCCCGTCCCTTCGGCAGGACCAGCGTCCCCTCGCGCAGCCGGTCGCGGCTGATGTCGGCCACGCTGTCAATGTGCTCGGGCGGCCGGTCCTCGAACTCGTGAGCCACGCGCAGGGGAACGGGGTGGCCCCTCAAGAACCTCCCGGCTACCGCGGCTCAAATATGTGGACCGGCCAATCGGCCTCCCCCGCGAGCGCGGCTTCGCGTTCGCGCTCGGTCGGCTCGCGCACCGCGAGTTCGACCGGCATCCCGATCTCGGCCGCGTCGTACTCGGCGTCCAGCCGGCCGGTCAGTCGCGCGCCGGAGTCCAGTTCCACGACGGCGACAGTGAACGGCGCCTCCGGCTGGAAGGCGGGCGCCGGCTGGCGGACCTCGGTGTAGGAGTACACCGTCCCCGTGTGAGGCTGTTCGACAGCCAAGACGTCCCGGCTGCCGCAGGCGTAGCAGGCAAACCGGGGGGGAATCAGCACGGCGCCGCAGTCCTCACACGCCGCCCCGAGCAGGCGACCCTCGCCGAGCGCGTCGAAGAAGCCCGCCAGAGTGAATGGGCTGTCCGGGCCGTACTCGCCGGCACCGGGCGAGCGTTCACCGGTCATGCGCTCGCCTCCAGAACGTGGCCTACGATGACGGCATCGCTCACGCCACCCTCGTTCATCAGCAGCGCCGTCTCGGCCGGCACTTGCCGGTCGCCCGCGCAGCCGGTGAGCTGTTCGTACGCCTCGATGGCCTGGAGCAGCCCCGTCGCGCCGATGGGGTGGCCGCGGGCCTTTAGCCCGCCGCTTGTGCTGAGGCGGACGTCCGTCCATCCCTCGGAGCGTTCCTCAAACGGGAGCGCGGACTCGATACCTCGCCCCCGGGGGGCGAAGCCGACCGCCTCGGCTATGAGCGGCTCGCAGACGGTGAACGCGTCGTGAACTTCCGCGATGTCCACGGCGGGCGGGTCGATGCCGGCCTCCTCCATCGCAGCGCCCGCGGCCCGCTCGGCGCCCCGCATCCGGGTGGCGTTGCGGTCGGCGACAGCGAGGTTGTTCACCGCCGCGCCGGTTCCGGTTACCCGAATCGTGTCGCCCGGGAGCTGGCGGGCGCGCTCGGGTGTCGTTACCAGCACTGCCGCCGCGCCGTCGCTAACTGGGGCGCTGTCGTACAGCTTCAACGGCGGCGCGACGTACGGTGACTCCAGCACGGTGTTTGTATCGATCTCCTCGCGGAACTGCGCGCGCGGGTTGCGAGCGGCGTTGCGGTGGTTCTTCACGGCGACGCGTGCCAGATCCCGTTCCGTGGCGTCGAACTCGTGGAGGTAGCGCCGCGCAAGCAAGGCGTACCCCGCCGGCGCAGTCAGCCCGGAACGCTGCTCAAGCGCGCGGTCGGTGGCCGCCGACAGCGCCTCCGTCGCCCCGTCCGTGCCGGCGGCGGTCATCCGCTCAACGCCGGCCGCCAGCACCGCCTCGTGCTCGCCCGTGCGGACGTCCCGGACGGCGTGGCGCAGCGCTAGCGCGCCCGCCGCCGCACATCCCTCGACGCGCTCGGCGGGGATACCTCGAAGGCCCGCCCACTCCGCGAGCAGGGTACCGTACATTATCTGGTGCTCGTAGGCCCCGGACTGGTTGCCGACGTAGACGGCATCAACCACCTCGGCGGGGTCGGGCAACCCCTCGAACGCCTCGGCCATCGCAGCCGCGAACAGGTCCCGGCCCGCCAGCTCAGTCCGCCCGATAGGGGAGCTCCCCACCGCGGCGATAGCAGGGTCGGACATGCCTGGGCGTTCTCGTGCTCCCTTTTATCCGTGTGGATTAGTCCGGTTCGTGGCGTTCCCCTTCACGAGCGTCGGCGTCCATTCGGCGCAGCACGGCCCGAGCGTTGCCCGCGTCGTAACCGAACAGCACGTCCTTTGCGTAAGCATCGGCCACCTCCGTTGCCTTCGCCAGGCTGTCGATATCGACGTTTACGGCGTACAGTTCGATGGAGAAGGGAGTGACCAGCTCATCCACCCATCCGCGGGCGAGTATCTCCAGCCAATATGTCGTGGAGTAGGCCATGTCGTAGATGGGGACAATGAACTCATCGACGTACGCGTCCAGAACATCCGGGTCGACGCCGGTTCGCTGGCGCGCGTGTCCGGGGTACGGGTCCGGATAGACGGTGAGGTACAGCCGCCCAGGCACCCGCTCGCGGGCGTCGGCGACGAACCGCTCGACCACGGCGGCCCGCCAGTCGAAGCGATCGTCGAAGCTGCTCTCCTCGAAGGCGGTCTCGCAGCGGTCACACCGGCAGTACTCCTCGCGCGGGAACCCCACATCGTCCAGCCGGATATCCCCGCCGAGGGCAGCGTACTCCTCGATAGTCTCCAGCAACCCCTCGCGGTAGCCCTCATGGGTTGGGCAGACGTAGTTCCAGTCGAAGAACTCACGATCGCGGGTGGCGCGCTCACCGGCGTCGTTCAGGGGCGAGAGTTCCGGGCGCTCCCGGGTGGCGGCGTTGTCGGCGTGACAGGAAATCATGTTCACCGCCTCCGGCTGTGGCTCGCGGGCCCGGCCAGAAACGTCGGTCGCCTCGAAGAAGCGGTGGTCGAACCCCGACCAGTCCAATTCCTCGGCGTTGCGCGTAACGACGCCGTACATACCGGTGGTTGCCCACCGGCGGGGGTAAGTGGTTCGTTCGGGGCGCCGTCCACGGGTGCGGGACGACGCGGATCGCCTACCGCTTGACGGCGTAGACGAGCAGTGCGGCGACCAGTACCAGCGCGATGAGTGCTTTCTTCGACATACGAGTATAGATGTCTGCCGGGGAGTATGAATCTTCCCACCAGTCGTCCGACAGGCGACGGACGGCCTATCCCGCGAACGCCGCCGCCAGTTCCCGGATTCCTTCACCAAGGCCGATGGTCGCCTCGAAACCGGTGTCGGTGAGCCGGTCGAAGTTCACATGATACGACGGCCCGGGATGGCGGTCCTCAAGATAGGTGACGTCCACGCGAGCGACCTCCTCGGCGACAATCTCCGCAATCTCATTGATGCGGTAATTCTGCTCGGCACTGCCGACATTGTATACCAGGTCCGACCACCGCTCAGGTGCGAGCGCGGCGTCAGCATACGCACGGGCGGCGTCCCTGACGTGGATGAACGGCCGCCAGTTCGAGCCGTCACCGTACACCGTCAGTGGGCGGCCAGTCACCGCCCGGAAGACGAAGCTGTTGACGACGAGGTTGAACCGTATTCCCGGCGCGAGCCCATAGTTGGTCGCCATCCGCAGGGCAGTGCCCCGCAGCCCAAACTCTTCTTGGGCCTCGGCGAGCAGCTCCTCGGCTGCGAGCTTCGACTCTGCGTAGGGGTTGATCGGGTCCGGCTCGACGGTCTCGTCCAGCTCCGTGCTCGTCGCGCGGCCGTAGAGGTTGCAGGAGGAGGCCAGCGCCACTGTCTCGACGCCCAGTTTTCCGGCCGCGGTAAGCACGTTCTCCGTGCCGTCGCGGTTGACCGCCATCGTTTCCTCACGGCGGTCGTGGGTGCTGGCGGCCCCGGTTATCGCAGCCAAGTGGACGACGGCGTCACAGCCCCGCGCCGCGCTCTCGACATCGCCGTACTCTCGGACGTCCCCCTGACGGAAGGTCACCTTCTCCTCCAGTGCCCCCAGCAGCGCCCGCGGGCTTCCCGAAGAGAGGTCGTCCATCACCACCACCCGGTCGGCCCGGTCGTCGTCTATCAAGAGGGGGACAAGCACGCTCCCGGTGTAGCCACAGCCTCCTGTGACGAGCACGTCCATAGACGGACCGTGCGGGCCGGCCGCATGGGCGTTTCGGGTCGGCGGGTTAGCTCAGCCCCCAGTACAGTTCGAGGCCGGCTGATACGAGGAGTCCGCCGACGGCCAGCGCCAGCAGGATGCCCCCGCTCTCGCCGAACCGCCAGCCGAACACCCCGTAGCCGACGACTGCGACGACGGCGAACACCACACCGATGAGGCTCGGAAACTGCGAGTCGGAGGACCGTTCGGACATGGGGCCGGCTACGCGCGGTAGAATCATAGCCGTTATGCAGCGTTACAACCCGTACAGCAACAGTCCCACTGCGAGCCCGATGAACAGCACCTTCAGCGCCGTGTTCACCGCGACCACCTTCGAGCCGAACTCTGCGCCCCAGATGCCGTACTGAAACGGAATAGAGCGTTTGAACGTCGTCACGGCGAATGAGACAACTCCACCGACGAGCATCGTCGCGACCGCCTGCTCAGGGGTGAATGTCGTCCCCAGCAGCGGGGCGATGGTCACGGCGCCGCTGGTGGTGTCGATAGCGAACACGGCGATCACCGGCACCGCCGCCACTGGGAGCCCGACCAGTTCCGCCAGCGGGTCGGCGGCGCCGGTCACCGACTGCAGGTCGTAGTGCGCTGTCAGCACGGCGACAGCCGTATAAATAACCGCCAGCCGTGGCAGGATGTCTCGGGTCTTCGAGAGGCCCTTCCGGCCGGCAGCCCGCAGTTTTCCGCCCGCTGTCGCCGGGTCGTCGCTCCCGGCGCCGCCGTCCGTCTCGACAGGGGTGGTCACTGTCGAGACGTTCGCCTCCGACAGCAGTAGCCGCCCCGCGAGCACGCCCGTCAGCGTTATCGCCAGCGCGATAGCCGCCCGGCTGCCAACGTACAGCAGCCCTACCTCCAGCCCGAGGATAGGTATCAGCACCGGCGCGTAGAACGTGAATATGTGCTGGACGAATCCAAAAAACGTGTTGATGGTGACCGCTACCAGCGTCGCGCGGTCGTCAAGGGCGCCAGACTCGCGGAACTCCGCGAGCATCCCGTAGCCCGCGGTCGTGGAGGCGGCAGTGGTGAGGATGGCTGCCCCCACCTCGTCCGGCAGGTTCGCGGGACGGGTAAGATAGCGCGACAGTCCCGCGATCCGCTCGACAGCACCGAACCGCACCAGCAGGTCCGCCAGTGATACCCCCAGGGCGATGAACAGAGCTATCTTCGCTACTCGAGGAGCTATCTCCAAGGCCAGGTCCGCCGCCGTCGGCATCGCCTCAGGGTAGCGGCCGGCGGGTAAAGCGCCTGTCGCTGTCGAGCTACTCCGCGAACGCCGCGACGGTGCCGCCGGACAGCTCCACCAGCCGGTCGGGTGCAATAGGGAACACCGCCTGAGGGGTGCCGGCGGCGGCCCACACCTCCTCGTGGCCAGTCAGCGTCTCGTCGACGTACACTGGGACCTCGCTGTCGTGACAGAACGGCGGTACGCCCCCGATGGACCACCCAAGCTGGTCGGCGACGACGTCCGGGTCGGCCATCCCGACGGCGTCTTCGTCGACCCCTCGGAGCTCAGCCACCGCGCCCATCGACACGCGGTTGGCACCGCTGGTGACACAGACGACCAGCTGCCCACCAGTCTTAATAGCGATGGCCGACGCAATGGCCTCAACCGGGCAGCCGACGGCCTTGGCGGCGTCCTCAGCGGTCTTTGTCCCCTCGGGAAACTCGTGGGGCTCAACTTCGAAGCCGTAGCGGTCCGCCGCGCGGGTCCGGAATTCCTCGGTACGCGGGTGCATGCGGGCATGGAGTGTGCCGCCGACTAAACGCTGGCGGACAGCGGATTGGCTGGCGGTGCCATGGCTGGGTCAAATACCGTCTTGACTCGCCGGAAGGGTTTTTTCTACCTGAATTCAGCCGCAGGTATGAGACGACGGACGTTACTGTGGGGGCTCGCTGCCGGCGGCACAGCTGCGCTTGCGGGTTGTACCGGCGCCGGATCCGGCGAGGACGGGGGAAGTAACGGCTCCAAGACAACCACGACGACGGCCACGGCCACCGAGACGGACACCGCAACCTCAACGCCAACCCAGACAGAGACGACCACCACGGCATCTCCGTCAGTGATCGGAACATCGTTCGAACTAGGGGTCGTCGACTGTGGCACGGGCCGGAACAACGCGACCGTCATCGTTGACGGCAGTACGGTCTCAATCGACGGGGTGATACGGGGGTCGGACGGCTGTACCCGGGCCCGGCTGGGATCGGTCAGATACGCCGGGGAGGCTCTCACTGTGCCAATCGAGTCCTACAGGGAGAGTGGGCCCTGCAAGCAGTGTATCGTGAACGTGAACTACACCACGACGGTTCGGATGAGCGATCCCCCGGAGCGGATTATCGTCACTCACGATGGTGGGACTGTTCAAGCGACGGCGGCCCGCGAGTAGCCCGGAACGACAATCCGAAGTCTCAGCCGGTCCGGATTCCGGTATGGAGGACGGCTGGCTGTACGGCTGGGGAATCGGCTACGCTGCGGTCGGGGCCGCAAGCCTGCTGGTGCCGCTGTACGCGCTGGCGGTTGGCGGCGACGCGTTCATCGTCGGGTTGCTGGCCTCAACCGCCGCCTTCGCGGGCGTCCCCGGTGCCCTGCTATGGGGGGCGCTGGCCGCGCGGACGAACCGTCGCCGGCCGTTTCTACTGGTCGCGTTAGGCGCCACCGCCGGCGTGCTCGCACTGGTGCCGCTTGTCCAGTCGACACTCCTGCTGGTGGTCGCCAACGCGGCGTTGTGGTTTACTATCTCCGCGGCCGCTCCCGTATTGAATCTCATTATGGTGTCGGGCGTCCCCGAGCGCGAGTGGGACGGCCGCATCGCTCGGTTGAACGCGTTCCAGGGGTACGGCTGGGTCGGGGGGCTGGTGCTGGGTGCCGGCTGGACCGCCCTGGTTCCAGGAATCGTTGGGCCGGTCCCGGCGCTGCGGCTGCTGTTCTTCGGACTGGCCGTGATTACCACTGTCGCGCTGTTGGTGGTCACGGCCCGCTACCCGGAGCGCCCGACCGTCTCGTCGGGTCGGTTCAGGCGGGCGTTTCGTCGACTCGACCGCACCGGCTGGGGGGCCGGCCGCATCCTGCAGGTGGCGCCGTACGGCCCGGCTCGGTTGTACTGGGGGCTCCGCTCGCTGCGGCCCGACCACTTCCACGCCCGACTGCGCGACCCGCTGTGGCGCTACCTGGTCGCGACCGTCCTGTTCACTGCCGGCGCCGCTGTCTTCTGGGGGCCAGCACCCGCTTACCTGGACGAACTGGGCTACTCGACCGGCGAGGTGTTCGTGCTGTTCGTCGCCGCCAACCTGGCCTCAGCGGTGCTGTACGAGCCGGTCGGCCGGGCAATCGCCAGCCGCGGCCCTCGATCGCTCCAGACGGCGGCGTTATTCGCTCGGGTGGTGGTGTTCCCCGGGACGGCGCTGGTCGCGGGGCTATCGTTCGGCGGGCTGTTGCTCGGCGCCGCCTTCCTGGCGCTGGGTGTTACGTGGGCGGTGATCGCCGTCACCGCCACAGGGCTTGTCACCCGGCTGGCCGCCCCTGAACAGCGAAGCGAGGCGCTGGGGCTGTACACCGCACTGGCCGGGTTGGGAGGCGGCGTCGGCAGCATCCTCGGCGGTGCTGTAGCCACTACACGGGGGTACACCGTGGCGTTTGGGCTGGCCGGGCTGCTGGTGCTGGCCGGCGTCGCCGTGGTGCTCACCTGTCAGCTGCCGGCCACGGCCGGCGCCGGCGCTATCGAAGCCTGACTGGCGGGCGGATTCATGTTCCTCCGCCGCCTACTGGAGGCCGTGACCGACGGAGTACTCGCGTTCGACGCGGATTTGCTGGAACGGGTCGTCGAGGGCTATCCCGTCTCATACGGGGAGCTGACCGACGCGCTCGAGCAGATGCAGGTGACCGCCGAACGCCACATCGGTGTCGATGGGCTGGTGTACGACTGGCGCAACGCTTTTCCGGAGGATCCCGTGCTGAAGCGGAGCCCGGAAGCCTACGAACTGGTCGTCGAGGCCCGGGTGTGGCGGGAGTTCGGCGAGCGCTGTGGCTTCGGTGATAACATCCTCCGAGCGGTAATAGCGGTCCACGCCAGCCAGGTGGAGCGCAACGCTGAGCAGCGCGGTGACGATCCCCTCCCGATGGGGGAGCCGATGCTGCTGGTCAGGGGGCGAGGCCGCGGCTGATTCCCGATTTATTTCCGATATACGAATAGAACTTTTTGTTTTAGAAAATCTTGTTCGTTCGGTAGGAACGTTTAAGACCATGGCGGCCGAACAATAGGTTGTATGAGTATTCAGGAAACTGAACCGACGGTCCGGAAGGGTGCGGACGAAATCGAGGAGAATGCGCTCCGACTCGAGGAAGAGCGAGCCCGCCAGGTGATCGACGCCCTGAACACCGACCTGGCGTCCACTTACGTCGCCTACCATCAGATCAAGAAGCACCACTGGAACGTCGAAGGCGCGGAGTTCCGCGATATTCACGTCTACCTCGGCGAGGTTGCCGAAGATCTCGAGGAGGCTGCCGACGAGTTCGCTGAGCGTGTCCAGGCGCTGGGCGGCGCCCCCCTAAGCGGCGGCGCGACCTACGAGAAGCATGCCCCCGTCGAACCCGAGGACGAGGACGTGTACGACATCCGCACGTCGCTAGCCAACGACATGGAGATGTTCGGCGACATCATCGAGTCGATGCGCGACCATATCCAACTGATGGAGAACCTTGGGGACTACACCACCAGCGAGATCCTCCGGCGTAACCTCGAGACCGTCGAGGAGCACGCCCACCACTTCCAGCACTACTTGGAGGACGACACGCTGGTTTTCGACGGCTCGGTGCGCGAGTAAATCGAGCGACGTCACCCGCAGCTACCTTTTCACGTTCTTGCGACGAACAGCGATGGCGACGAGAAGCTACCGTTCGATGTCGACAGTCGTGTCCGAGGCGATCCAGCCGTCTCGGTTACCTGTCTCCGTGAACACAGTCCTGTCCGGGCACGTCGCGTGGGCTGTGACGCGGTCCGCGGGACCCCCCTCGGACTCGCGTGCGGGTACTGCCATACCCGGAGTTAGGCCGACCTAAAGGTTAAAGCGTTTCGGTCGGCCTAAACTCGTCACGTCTCGACCGGTAGCCATCCGGTCACTATGTCGTCCTCAGGGACGTGCCAGCGCTGCTCCCCAGGGCGGAGCTCTATCACCGCGTCGAACACGTCGGCGAGGTCGCTGACAACGTCCGTTCCGTAGGGGACCGGTAGGTGGAAGTGCGCGATACCACTCTCTTCGCGGGTGCGCTCGACCAGCGCCTGGACCAGCGGTTTCGTCCCCTCAACACCGTGGCGGTCCACCAGCGGGCGCAGCGAATCCAGACAGAGTCGCAGCTCGGAAGTGGAGAACCCGCCGGCGGCGTCCTCCAGCGCGTCGATGGCCGCGAGCGTGTCACGCTTGAGGCTCTCGACGTCCACCGGGGTCGGGGCCGGTGCTGGTGCCGCCTCGGCCGCGCCGCGCGTAAGCGGCCGTCGGTCCACCACCCGTAGTCGGTCACCTCCCCGTTCACCCTCGGGGACTCGTTCGGTCGGCCCCCCTCGCCCGTCGATCAGGACGAGCGCCCGCCGGCGCGGCCCGGCCCGGGCATCGCCGAGGAGACGCCGTGAGAGCGCCAGGTGGCTCCCATCACCGGCCGCCCCCACGATCAGCAGGCCGGCCCCCCGGCGCTTCAGCGCGGCGAGACGCTGTGTGAACGCCGCCGCGGTCCGTTCCCCATCCATCTGCATTCTTTCAGTGGCTCATGGTGGAGATATAATAACAGTTGCGGCTATCTCCATCCGGAACGTACGCCCGCCGCCGGTGGGACCGTTTATCCCCCACGAGCGTCAACGGCAGGTATGAGCCGAGCCAGCGATGAGGAACTCGCCGAGGCGCTCGACGAGCTCGCGGGGCTCCTCAAGGACCTCGAGCGGGAGCTCCCGACACGGGGACGCAGGCGTCCGTCCGGGGACCACGGGCTCCCGCGGCCGCCTGGCCCGGGAGAATTCATCCGCTTCACCGAACAGTACACCATCCCGACACTCGTCTCACTGCTAGAGGCGACGGTGGCGGTTCTCGAGCTGCTGCGTGCACTGCTGCGACTAACCGGCGGCCGAGGCCTTCCGGACCCCCGTCCCGGTCGCTCCCGGGGGAGCATCGAAACGACCGGCCGGCGCGCCATTGAAGGACTCGATGACGTGTTGGCGGACCTGAACGACACGCTCGCCAGCCAGCCGACGGAACCGGAGGCTCGCGACCTGCTGACCGAGGCCCGAGACCTCCGGGCGGAGATAGAGAGCCTCCTCCAGGAGGGCCGGGACCGCACCGGGAACGACAGAGAAAGGCGCTCAAGAGGTGACAGCCCCGAGCGGGACCGCCCCAGGCGGGACGAGGGGGAGACCAACGGCGTCAGCATTGCCGTCAATGAGGGGAGCGACGAAGGGGCGGACGCGATCGACGTAGAGGCCGAACTGGAGGCGCTGAAGCGCGCCCGAGACGAGGACTAAAGCGGCTCGAACCGAAAGCCGTCCCAGGACTGGCTCGCCGGCTCGCGGATGCCCGCCCCGGGCTCGCGAAGCTGTTCTGTGTACACCGGACGCACCTCGTCACCGATAGATACGTCCCCGGTCGTCAGCTGTCCGATAGCCCGCACCGGCTTGCCGTCCACCTCGAACTGAACGATTGCGAGATGGTTTGGGGCCTCGACCCCCGGCGGGGTCGCCGTCGCCGTTGTCCAGGTAACGATGGTGGCGGTATGCCCCGAGAGGTCAACCGTCCCGACCGGTTCGCTTCCATCGGGGCCGATGGGATGACCCGGGAACGACAGCGAGCCGTCGGCGTAGCGCACCGCCTCCATCACGGGCTCGTCGGTCACGCGCCGGCCTCCATGATCGTTGTAACGACGCAGTTGCCGAACCCGCCGACGTTACAGCATACCCCCACATCTGCCTCAACCTGCCGGGGGCCTGCCGCGCCAGTCAACTGTTCGTGTATCTCGACGGCCTGGGCAACGCCGCTGGCGCCCAACGGGTGGCCCTTCGACTTCAGCCCGCCGGAGGTGTTCACCGGAAGGTCCCCGTCCCGGGCAGTACGGCCCTCCATCACCGCCTCCCAGGCGCGGCCCGCCTCGTGGAGCCCCAGCCCCTCGCACTGAAGAAACTCGAGGATGGTGAACATGTCGTGAAGCTCCGCGACGTCGACGTCCTCCGGCCCGTGGCCGGCCATCTTGTAGGCCGCGGCGCCGGAGTCGACGACCGCACCCATCATCGTTGGGTCGGCCCGGTCGTGGACGACGTGCGTGTCGGTAGCGCCGGCGACCCCCGCCACGGTCGAGGAGTCGACGCCGTAGCTGTCGGCGGCCTCCAACGGACAGAAGATCAGCGCCGCCGACCCATCCGTGATTGGACAGAAATCGTACAGCCGCAGCGGGTCAGCCACGACCGGGGACTCGAGAGCGGTCTCAACGTCAATCTCTTCACGGAACTGCGCGTGGGGATTGTCCACCCCATTGCGGTGATTCTTCACCGCCACCCGAGCCAGGGACTCCCGGGGGGCGTCGTACTCGTCCAGATAGAGCCGCGCGGTCATCCCCGCGAATGAGGGGAGGGTGACCCCGTGCTTGTACTCCTCCGGATGGGTGATCGAGGCGATGACGTCTGTCGCCTCACCCGTCGAGCGGTGGGTCATCTTCTCTCCGCCGACCAACATCGTGAGGTCGCTCGCCCCCGACGCGACTGACTGCCAGGCGGCGTAGATGCCTGCCCCGCCGGAGGCGGAAGTCTGGTCTACTCGCTGGGTGTACGCCGGCACCGCGCCGAGGTCCTGTGCCAGCGCGTTCATCACACCAGTCTGGCCCTCGAACTCCCCGCTGGCCATGTTCGACACGTACAGGTGCTCCAGTTCGTGGGCCGCGATGCCCGTGTCATCGAGACAGGCCATCCCCGCCTCGGCGAGCAGATCGCGTATCCACTCGCCCTCGCGGCGGCCGAACTGCGTCATCGACGCACCGACGACGGCTACCTCTCGCATCGCTCTCGCCCCGTCATGTCCAGCCCCGAGTGGCCCAGGGGGCATAGCCGTTGGGTACGGGCCGAACGGCTTTGGACCGGCCGGTCTTCACCCCGGTATGGACGCCAGCCATATCGATCATGTCAACCTCCGGATACCCGAGGATGGCGTCGAGGAGGCGGCTCGGTTCTACCGTGACGCGCTCGGGTTCGCAGTCGAGGGGCGCGAGCGTTACGAGGCCGACGAGAAGTCCTTCTTCGACATCCGGCTCACCCCTGAGGCGGTTCTCCACCTCTGGCCGACGGGGGAGTTCGACCCCCCGGCGAGAACTACGACCACGTCGCCGTGGTCGTCGACCACACTATCGAGGAAGTACGGAACCGCCTCGAGGCCGCGGGCGTGCCAATCGAGAAGGAGCTCACCCCGCTGGGCGCGACGGGTGAGGCGCCGGCCGTCTACATGAAGAACCCGTTTGGTTACACGGTGGAACTGAAGTCCACGGCGGAGGAGTAGCTCAGGCGACCCCCTCCAATTCGGCCATATCCTCGCCGGTCAGCTCCAGCCCCGCAGCGGCAACGTTCTCCTCAAGATGCTCGATGGAGGCGGTGCCCGGTATCGGCAGCGTCACCGGGGAGTGCTCCAGCAGCCACGCCAGCGCCACCTGGTAGGGGGTGGCGCCGCGGCGCTCGGCCACCTGTCCGACGGCTTCGTCCAGTTCGCCGGCCCCGATGGGGTACCACGGAATAAAGCCGATGTCGTACTCCTCGCAGGCTGCGAGTACGTCCTCGGATTCCCGGAATCCGACATTGTAGCGGTTCTGAACGGTCGCTATCTCGACGACGTCGCGTGCGGTCTCCAGCTGCTCAACGGAGACGTTCGACAGCCCGACGTGGCCTACCAACCCCTCGTCTTTGAGTTCCGCGAACGCATGGACGGAGTCCTCGAAGGACACCTCCGGGTCCGGGCGATGGAACTGGAACAGGTCGATGGTCTCGACTCCAAGCCGGTCCCGACAGACAAGCGCCTGGTTGTGGATGTACTCCGGGTGACCGTGAGGGAGCCACTCGGCGCCGGTGTTGCGGACCAACCCCGCCTTCGTCGCCACCACGATGTCGTCGTAGGGCAAGAGCGCCTCCCGGAGCAGCCGCTCTGACACCCCCGGGCCGTAGGAGTCAGCGGTGTCGATGAAGTCCACGCCCAGCTCACGAGCGTGCTGGAGCACCCGCCGTGCGTGCTCCTCGTCCTCTGGCGGGCCGATGATCCCCTGCCCGGTGACTCGCATCGCGCCGTAGCCAAGCCGGTGAACTTCAAGATCGCCACCGATGCTGAACGTATCGCTGTTGTTGCTCACTGTCACGCTCGTCCCCACGGCACAGGGCGACAAGAAGCCACCCCTATGGGGGCAGGTCGGCCGCCTCCAGCGCCGCCTCTGGGGCCAGATCGTCGTGAACAATCCCGGAGACAGCGCGGGTCATCCGCTCGGGGTCGTCGTGCTGGAACACGGTACGGCCGATGGACACCCCGGCGGCGCCCGCGTCCATCGCCCCCCGGACCGCCTCCAGGGTTGCGAGGTTGCCCGACGGCTCGCCGCCGGCGATCAATACCGGCAGAGCGGTGGAGTCAATCACGTGCTCGTAGCTCTCCGCGTCGCCGGAGTAGCCCGTCTTTATCAGGTGAGCGCCGATTTCCTCGCCAAGCCGGGCGGCGTGGCCCAGCGCCTCCGGGTCCGTCTCGTCGATCTCCGGCCCGCGAGCATACGTCATCGCCAGCACTGGCATCCCCATCGCCTCGGCGCGGTCGGTCACCCGGGCGAGGTCCTCCATCTGCTCGCGCTCGTAGTCGCTACCGACGTTGAGGTGGAAAGAGACTGCGTCGGCCCCCGCCCGTATCGCCTCCTCGACGGTGCCGGTGACGCGCTTGTCGTTGGAGTCCGGTCCGATGGCCGTCGAGCCGTTCAGATGGATTACGTAGCCGGCGCCGTTCTTATTGGGGTGAACCCGCTCGGCCAACCCTTTCTGAGTGAGGACGCTGTCGGCACCCCCCCGAGTGACGGCGTCGACGGTCGCCCCGATGTTCTTCAGCCCGCGTACCGCACCGATGGTGATGCCGTGGTCCATCGGAATCATTAGGTACCGCCCATCTGTCCCGATACGCTCCAGCCGCGCACGCACTCCTGTGTTCATGTGTCCCACAGTGTATCGGAGTGGTTGATGTTCATTCCGGTCTCGCCGCCCGGGCGCCCGCAACCGCCCCCTCTTTCAGTTCGCGAGCCAGCGCCTCCAGCCGATCGGCGACCTCTCGCGGCGGCGCGTCCTTCTCGACGCCCTCCGCGACCACCTCGACGAGGGCGCTTCCCACGATGACGCCGTCGGCGCCCGCCGCGATCACCTCGCGGGCCTGCTCGCCCGAGGAGATACCGAAGCCGACTGCCTTCGGGAGGTCCGACCCTGAGAGTCGCTTCAGAGACTCTCCCGTCCGGTCAGAGACGGTAGCGCGCGCGCCGGTGACCCCCAGCCGCGCCTGGACGTACACGTACCCCGAAGAGATCGCCAGCAGTCGCTCCAAGCGCTCGTCGGTCGTGGTGGGCGCGACGATTGAGATGAGATCCAGGCCGAATTCGTCACATGCCGACCGGAGGGGGCCGGCTTCCTCCGCAGGAAGGTCTGGCACGACGAACCCGTCGATACCAAGGGACGCGGCCCGTTCGACGAACGGCCGCGGCCCGGACTCATCACCGTACTGGTAGACAAGGTTGTAGTAGGTCATACACACCAGCGGGACATCAACGTCCAGCGCCGCGACGAAGTCGAAATACCGCTCGGGAGTCATCCCGGCTTCCAGCGCACGGACGATGGCCTGCTGGATCGTGGGACCTTCGGCGATAGGCTCGGAGAAGGGCAACCCCAGTTCGATGACGTCAGCGCCGCCGCGTGCCAGCGCTTCCACGTACTCGATGGAGGCCTCGAAGTCCGGGTCGCCGGCCGCTAGGTACGGAACGAAGGCAGGGCCGTCCTCGAAAGCCGCCGCGATATCGCTCTCCCTGTCGCTCATCGAAGCCCCTCCGTAAACGCGTTCATGTCGGGTGCGTTGGGGATGTCCCGCTTCTCCGTTTCCTCGATGACCGCCTCCAAGTCCTTATCGCCCCGGCCGGAGATGTTGATGACGACCATCTCCCCCAGCTGGGTGGGAGAGGCCTCGTCCAGCCACGCAACGGCGTGGGCGGTCTCTAGTGCGGGGATGATACCCTCGTCCTGGGAAAGCCGGTGGAACCCCTCCAGCGCGGCGTCATCATCCACGTTGACCGCGTCGACCCGGCCTGTGTCGACGAGATGGGCCAACTGTGGCCCGACGCCCGCGTAATCCAGCCCAGAGGAAACGCTGTGGGACTCCATTATTTGGCCATCGCCGTCCTGGAGCACCCGCGTGCGGGCGCCGTGGAGCACACCCTCGGTGCCGGTCGACAGCGATGCCGAATTGGGTGCGACCCCGCGCTCCTCGTCGACCGCGAGCGAGGAGCCGCCCGCCTCGACGGCGTACAGGTCGACATCATCCTCAAGGAACGCGTCGAACGCGCCCATCGTGTTCGAGCCGCCGCCGGCGCAGGCGACGACGCTGTCGGGCAGCCGGTCGACCCGCTCGTGGCTCTGCCAGCGGGCCTCCTCACCGATGACACTGTGGAAGTCCCGCACCATACTCGGGAACGGATGCGGGCCCACGATGGAACCGAT